>JAYUHT010000278.1:0-5017 GCA_043766725.1 Burkholderiales bacterium
AGCCAGGCGCGCTCTTCATCGTTCATGCCGCTGAGCAAGAAGTTGTGCGCGCCCTGCCAGCCCAGAATCGCCAGGCGGCGAAACGGCGGCGCCGCGCCACCGGCGGCCAGGTGCTGGTAGCGCAAGCGTTCGCGCAGCACCTGGTAGGTGGTTTCGGCCAGCGTGTGGCGCTCGCGCTGACCCAGCTCTTTGTGCGCACGCAGGAACGACGACACCAGGCTGTCAGCCGGCGAATCAAAGCGCAGCACGCGCTCGAGCAACTGCGCGCTCAGGTCTAGCAAGGCATTGGGATGCATGGTCTACAGAACCTGTTGCGGCTCGCCTTCGGTGTGAATGACACGCCCGGCCGCAACGCGAAGTTGGCCCAGCACGAACCAGCGCACGGCGCGCGGGTAGATGACGTGCTCGCGCTGCAGCACACGCGCGGCCAGGGCGGCTTCGTTGTCGCCGGCCAATACCGGCACCACGGCCTGGATGACGATCGGGCCATGGTCAAGTTCAGCCGTCACGAAGTGCACCGTGGCGCCAGCCACCTTGCAGCCGGCATCCAGTGCGCGCTGATGCGTGTACAGGCCCGGGAACAGCGGCAGCAATGATGGGTGGATGTTCAGCAGCCGGCCTTCGAAGCGCTGCACGAAGGCCGCGCCCAGGATGCGCATGAAGCCGGCCAGCAACACCACGTCGGGCGTGAAGCCGGCCACTTGTTCGGCCAACTGGGCATCAAAGGCATCGCGTTTCGTGAAGGCGCGGTGGTCGACCACCGCGGTGGCGATGCCGCGCTCGCGCGACCACACCAGGCCTGATGCGTCGGCCCGGTTGCTCACCACCCCCACCACCTGCGCCGGCCATTGCTCAGCTGCACAGGCGTTGACGATGGCTTCCATGTTGGAGCCGCGGCCGGAAATGAGGATGACGATGCGCTTCATGCGGTGAAGGGTGGCGGCGGGCCGGGGCAGACCAGCCCGAGGCGGCGCGCAGTGTACGTCTGCCAAAATCGCCGGCTCCCCCTCTCGCCCGCACCGCACCCATGCAACAGCGCGTTCTCTCCGGCATGCGCCCCACCGGCGCCCTGCACCTGGGCCACTACCACGGCGCCCTGAAAAACTGGGTGCGTTTGCAAGACCATCCGCAAGGCGTTTACGAGTGCTACTACTTCGTGGCCGACTGGCATGCCCTGACCACGCACTACGAAGGCCGCGAGGTCATCGCGCAGAGCGTCTATGAGATGGTGACTGACTGGCTGGCCGCCGGCCTGGACCCCGAGCGCAGCACCATCTTCCGGCAAAGCCGCCTGCCCGAGCATGCCGAGCTGTTCACCCTGCTGGCCATGGGCACGCCGCTGGGCTGGCTTGAGCGCGTGCCCACCTACAAAGACCAGATCGAAAAGCTGAAGGATCGCGACCTGGCGACCTATGGCTTCCTCGGCTACCCGCTGCTGCAAGCGGCCGACATCCTCATCTACAAGGCCGCCTTCGTGCCGGTGGGTGAAGACCAGTCGTCGCATGTGGAACTCACGCGAGAGACGGCGCGGCGCTTCAACCATTTGTACGGTCGCCCGCCCGACTTTGCGGCGCGGGTGGCAGCGGCCTTGGCCCGGCTGAGCAAAGACGATGCGCGCTACCTTGAAAAGCAGCGGCGCGAATTCGGCGAGGCCGGCAAGCCCGAGGCCCTGGCCAAGGGCGAAGCGCTGATCCAGCGTGCCGTGCAGGCCGCCACCTTGGCGCGCGCAGACGCCGAACTGCTGCAAGGCCACCTGCGCGGCAGCGGCCAGGCGATCCTCACCGAGCCACAGGCCCTGCACACCGAAGTGACCAAGCTGCCGGGCTTGGATGGCGCCAAGATGAGCAAGAGCTACGGCAATGCGATTGCCATGCGCGAAGAGCCGGCCGAGGTGGAACGCAAGATCAAGCGCATGCCCACCGACCCGCAGCGCGTGCGCCGCACCGATGCCGGCAACCCCGAGCGTTGCCCGGTGTGGCAGTTCCACCAGGTGTACAGCGACGCGGCCACGCGCGCGTGGGTGGTGGCCGGCTGCACCACCGCCGGCATTGGCTGTCTGGAATGCAAGCAACCGGTGATCGACGCCATCCTGCGCGAGCAGGCGCCCTGGCGCGAGCGCGCGGCGGCGTACACCAGCCAGCCGCACCGGGTGATCGAGATCCTGGAAGCCGGCACCGAGCGCGCGCGCAAGGTGGCGCGCCAAACCATGGGCGAAGTGCGCGCGGCCATGGGGTTGGGCGGCTGAGGTCTATCGTTAACCACGCCCACCCGACTCACCCGACGCAACAGGCCAGCATGGCCGGCATCCACATCACCGACGTTGAAAGCGCGATCAACTGGTGGCGTGCGCGCGCGCCCTCGCCCGACGGCATCACCGCCTGCGCCGAAGTGCGCGCCTTGGCCACGGTGTACGGCCTGATGGTCTACCACCGCGAAGTGGAATGCGATGACGCCAGCATGCCCAAAGCCGCCGCCGCCGCGTGGTTGGAGTGGTATGCCAGCACGCCCGATGCACCGTGCATCGCCATCTGCTCCACCAGCCAGGGCGACGCCGAGTGCAAGGGCTGCGGGCGCAGCTTTGATGAAGTGAAACAGTGGCAGGTCTACACCCCCGGGCAAAAGCGCCAGGTCTGGCGCCGCATCACCTTGCAGGCCACGGCCTGGCGCTTTAACCGCTATCTTGAGCGGGCCAATCTCGCCGGCAGCGCCCCGGTGGATGCACACGCGCTGCCGGCCGCGCCGCGGTGATGTCGGCCACCACAAGCGGGCACAGCACGCGGCGCATCGCCGCCCTGGCCTGGCCGGTGCTCATTGGCCAGTTGGCGGTGGTCGCCTTCACCACCATCGACACCCTGCTTCTGGCCCACCACTCGGCGCTCGACCTGGCCGCGCTGGCCATTGGCCAGGTGGCCTACCTCACCGTGTTCATCGGCTTCATGGGCATGGTGCTGGCCATCGGCCCGATCGTCGGCCAGCACTTCGGCGCGCGCCGGCTAGTGCAGGCCGGCCGCCAGTTGCACCAGACCGTGTGGCTCACGTTAGGGCTGTCGCTCGTGGGCAGCGCCCTGCTGCTGGTGCCGGGCGCCTTCCTGGGCCTGTTCCAGATTCCACAGGCAGTGCAGGACAAGGCCCAGACCTACTTGCTGATGCTGGCCTTTTCGTTACCCGCCTCGCTGCTGTTCAGCACCTTTCGCGGCTTCAACAATGCCATCTCCAGGCCCAAGGCGGTGATGGCCCTGCAGGTGTGCGGGCTGGCGCTGAAGGTGCCGCTGTCGGCCTTGCTCATCTTCGGCTCACCGGCGCTGAACGTGCCCAGCCTGGGCGTGGCCGGCGCCGGGCTGGCCACTTGCCTGTGCATGTGGGCGCAGGCCCTGGCCGCGGCCTGGTTGTTGCGCCGCGACCCCTATTACCAACCGTTCGAACTGTGGGGCCGCGGCCTGCACCGGCCCGATCGTGCGGCCTTGCTCAACCAGCTCAAGCTGGGCATTCCGATGGGCTTGTCGATCCTGATCGAAGTCACCGGCTTTTCCTTCATGTCGCTGTTCATTGCGCGCCTGGGCACCACGGCGCTGGCCGGGCACCAAATTGCCGTGAACCTGGTGTCGATGATGTTCATGCTGCCCCTGGCCGTGGGCAGCGCCACCGGCACCCTGGCCGCTCAGCGTATCGGCGCACAAGACGGGCCTGATGCGCGGCGCGTGGCCTGGCATGGCGTGCAGTTGGCCGCCGCGCTGGCCGCACTGCTGGGGCTGGCCGTGTACCTGGGGCGCGAGCAGGTGGTGCGCTGGTACACGCCCGACGCCGCGGTGGCCGCGGCCTGCCTGCCGCTGCTGGCCTGGCTGCCACTGTTTCATGTGGTGGATGCGGCGCAGACGGTGGCCACCTTCGCGCTGCGCGCCTACCGCGTGGCCACCTTGCCGATGTTTGTGTTTGCCGGCTCGTTGTGGGGCGTGGGCCTGGGCGGCGGCTACGTGCTGGCGTTCGACGTGTGGGGCCTGACCCCGCCCGCCCTGCGCGGCGCACCCGGCTACTGGGTGGCTTCCACCCTGGGCCTGTTGTTGGCCGCCACGGTGTTGATGGCGGTGCTGCGGGCAGTGTTGCAGCGCAGCCCTGACACCACGCTCAAACCGGCAAGCTGACCACGAAGCAGCTGCCGCCGCCCTCACGCGGCGCGCACCGCACCTGGCCGCCGTGCTGCTGCGCAATCTGGCGCACCAAGGCCAAGCCCAGGCCGACGCCGCCCTCGCGCTCAGCATGGCCGGGCAGGCGGAAGAACGGCTCGAAGATGCGTTCGCGCAATTCGGGCGGCACGCCGCCGCCGCGGTCGCACACGCTGATCACGGCCTGCTCGCCTGGCTTGGTCACCTCGATGCTGAATTCACCGCCGCCATAGCGCTGCGCGTTTTCGAGCAGGTTGCGCACCAGGCGGCGCAACAAGCGTTCATCGCCCAGCACGGTGACGGTGGCGCCCTGCGCCTGCGCCTTCACATGGGCCGCTTCCTCGGCTGCCAGGGCCAGCAGCTCGACGCTTTCCTTGCGTTCCACGCGGCCCACAGCGTCGAGCCGGCTGAGCATCAACACCTCTTCAACCAAGGCGTCGAGCTCGGCGATGTTGGTGTGGATTTCCTGATGCAGCCGGGCGTGTTGCGCCACGGGGGCTTCTTCCAGCAGCGACACCGCCATCTTCAAACGCGCCAGTGGCGAGCGCAGCTCGTGGCTGCTGTTGGCCAGCAGCGTCTTGTGCGTGGCCAATAACGCCTCGATGCGTGCGGCAGCGCGGTTGAAGCTCACCGCCAGCGCGGCCACTTCATCGCTGCCCTGCTCGTCCACGCGGCGCTGAAGTTGGCCGTCGCCCAGCGCCTCAACGCCCTGCTTCAAGGCTTCGAGCCGGCGCGTCAGGCGGCGCACCACGGGCCAGGCGCCTGCGGCCACGGCCAGGAACAGCACCACCAGCAACAGCACCAGCCCGCGGCCTTCGGGCCACATGGCGCGCAGCAGCGGGACGCGCCACCACTCG
>JAYUHT010000279.1:0-5008 GCA_043766725.1 Burkholderiales bacterium
ACCGCCTGGGTGACATCGCGCTCGACACGGCACCCGCCTTGTTCGCCCTCTTCATCGGTCAGGAGTTCTGCTACTACTGGTACCACCGCGCCGCGCACCGCGTGCGCTGGTTCTGGTGCAACCACGCCGTGCACCATTCGCCCAACGAGTTGAACCTGAGCGCGGCTTATCGCATTGGCATCTTGGGCCGCTTGAGCGGCACGCCGCTGTTCTTCGTGCCGCTGGTGTGGTTGGGGTTTCCGCCACGCATCGTGTTTCAGATGCTCACGCTGAACCTGCTGTACCAGTTCTGGATCCATGCCACGTGGATCCCCAAGTTAGGCCCGCTCGAAGGCATCTTCAACACGCCTTCGGCGCACCGCGTGCACCACGCCGCCAACCTGGAATACCTGGACGCCAACTATGGCGGCGTGCTCTTGGTGTTTGACCGCCTGTTCGGCACCTACCGCGCCGAGCGCGCCGATGTGCCCTGCCGCTACGGCCTGGTCAAGCCCATGACCAGCTACAACCCGCTGCGCATTGAATTCACGCAGTGGGCGCTGCTGGCGCGCGACCTGGCCGCGGCGCGCAGCTTGCGTGCCTTCTTCGGCACGCTGGTCATGCCGCCTGGCTGGCGCGCCGATGGAGCCGGGCAGACCACCGAAGACATGCGCCGCCAGGCCGGGCTGCGTGTGCCCGTGGCCACAGGAAACGCGCCTTCCAGTCTGGGTGACCTGGCTTGATCGCTGCGCGCGGCGCAGCCCGCCTCGGCGCACGCAGGGGCGTCGATCGTTTGCTCCAAGAATGGCAGCTTGTGCAGGCCCGCCGGTCGGCTTTGGGCTCAATCGCACACGGCTTGTGTGATCAACTCTTTGGCGGTGGGCGCCATCACCGTTTCGAGCGCTGAAAACTGCTCGTCAATGGATCGACTGCTGCGCTTGGCGTCCAGCGTCACCGTGCCACTGACGACCCGGGCCAAGGTCGGGCCCTTGGCCGGCGTGACCTTGACTTCAGCCGAAACGGCATAGCCCGCCAGCGTGCGCTGCACGGTGCCCATGTCGCGGCGCTTTTGCTCTTCGCAGCGGGCCATGGCTGCTTTGCCAAACAGTTTCATCAAGGCACAGTCCTGCTTGCTCGCGCGCTCGAATTCGGGGTTGGGCACCGTGGTGGCGCGCAGCTCCATCAGGTCGACGGCGAGGCGACATTTGGCGGTGGTGTCTTGCGGCATGACGGCATTGCGGCCGGTGGCCTCGGCGACCCAATTGCGCAGGTAGGCTGACCAGTTCGCGTTCACCTGGCCATGGCTGCGAACGCCTTCAACCGCCAGGGGCGAGCGGCCCGTGCCGCGAAAGCGTTCGCCCAACAGCCGGTCAATCACGTCGAAGCGCAGCACCTCAACGCGATCGGTGGCCGGGTCAACCCGCTGCACGATGCCCGCAAGTTTGTCCTCCAGGCGAACGATGGCGCCGCTGTCGGTTTCGCGAATGGTGGTCTTGTCGGTGGGCGCCAGGGTCAAGGTGTTTTGCGTGCGGCCGGCATAGCGCAACGCCACCACCGTTTCACGCCCGCCGCTGGGGTAGTGGCGAATGGCGTCGAACACGGTTCGCGTGCTGGGGTTGAGTGCGGCCATCCAGGAGCTGTCGGGCCAACGCTCCGTGCAGGCGATGGTCGGGCGGCCGTTGACTTCCAGCAACGCCAGGTCGAAGGCCGGGTTGTCATAGACGCGTTGCGCCGTGTTGCGCGCACCGGTGCGATCCAGCACGGCGATGTCTGCGGCGGCAGAAGGCACCACGTGCAGCGGCGTCAGCAACAGGCAAACCTCGCCGCGCCGAAACGCATAGCCGGCGCCGATCTCCTGGCCTTGCTGGACTTCCACCGGCTGGGCCAGCGCCGGCATGACCAGCACTGCGCTGAACCAGGCGGCTAGGAATTTCAACTGCCCTGTCATGTCGGTTCTCCGTTTTGATGCAGACCCGTTTTGCCGGGGTCGGGTGAAGGCGGGTCCGTTGGTAGCGGTTTGATGGCTGGCGCCCGCGTTTCGGCGCTGTGCAATGCGCCGATCGAGCCCAGCAGCTGAGCCACAGCGCTGAAAAAGACGACCACTGCGACAAACCCCTGCACAAAGGGCAGCAACATGATGAAGCGCCAAACGGTCACGCCCAGCAGTCGCACTTCGCCCAGGTGGGGGCGAATGGCCAAGTGCTGTATGACGGCATGAACCTGTGCGTCAAGCGCGCCGTCGCGATGCGCGCGCACGAAGCCCACCGCCGGTGATTGCATGCCACCCGCGCAGCGCTGGGCGTTGCTGAGCTTGGGCGCCAAAGCGCGCCTGAAATCAGTCCACATGAAGTGCCACCATTCGCCCCATGTCGGGCCACTGTCGAAGCAAGGTGCGGTGTCGACGCTGCTGCCGGGGTCGACCTGTTCTTCCAGCAGTGTGATGCTTTGGCCTGAGCCGCTGGCCAAGGTGCGAACGCGCACGGTGGCGGCTTCCAACACGGCGGCCGGCCCGGCGCCAAGCCAGCCTGCGCCTTGCTGCAAGGTGGCGCCGAGTGTGAGCCGGCCTTCGAGCAGCAGCGCGAACTCGGGCCTCCTGACGCCGGCCTCCGCACTGCCCGCTGCCGCGCCGGCGCTGCGATAGGAGATGCTCGTTTCGCCGGGCACATTGAGCATGAGCATCAGTTCGCTGGGCTTTGTGACCGTGTCGCCTTGGAGGGGTTGAAGGCTGAGCTGGGCAGCGGCCGGGTCGGTGGCGCAATGAGCGAAGGATGGCGACGGGGTGAACCTGATCACCAACTCACCTTCACCCACGCGCTCGATCGTTGCCTTGGCACCTGGCCCCACGCGCGCGCTGACCTGCATGGCCACGGCATGGGCGGCGCCACGCCCCACCTCGACCGCCGCGTCCAGGGCCGGCGGCTGACGGGACGAGGTGGCGACGACGAAGCCATCGGGCAGGTCCCACACCAAGGGTCTGCCGCAGGCCGGCTCCACAGTGAGTACCGCCGTTCGAGCGCTCAGCGACATCGCATTCGAAGGCATGGTCACCCTCGCACCAACGACAGCAAACACAGCCCCGCATGCGCACAAGACGAGGAGTCGATCCAGGCGGTGCACTTTGCCGTGCAGGTCGTGCCACTCGGCGCACAGGTTGTTCCAGCGGGATCGAAGCCATGCCGCCACCCGCATGAGCCAGCGAGGCTGTGGCCCTCCTACCATCGCAGCTCAACCTTCTGCCGCGACGTTTGGCTGCCATCGCGCCGCACCAGCGTCAGAGGCAATGTCTGGGGCTGCGCGCCAAGCTCCAGAGGCAAGTCGCAAATGGCATCGAAGCGCACGGTTTGGGTGCCCGCTATGGGGATGCAGCGGGTGGGCTCCGGTATCGCGTCGCGGTACACGAACACCTCCGCGCGGCGCGTGTTCACATGCAACCTCACCCGCGCGGCGGCGATTGCATTTTGCGGTGCGGTGGCGCCCAGGCTGGCCAACAGGAACACCGGTACCGCGGCGCTGGCGGCATCGCTGGCCGGTTGCACGGCCACGGCCAGCCACTCAGCCGTATCCGGCCGCCCGGCCTTGGGCGGAATCTTGATTTCGTACCAAGTGCGTGCCGGCGGCTTGGCTTCGAAAGCCCAGGTACCTTCGCCGCGCAGACGGCCGTTTGCGCTGGCCACTTTGACGCGTATGCGGCCGGGTGGATCGTTGGCATTGATGCGCACCCACAGCCGGTCGGACTTGGTTGCCGGCGGCGACCCCACCAAGGTGACGCCGACCACCGAGTGGCCACTCACCGGGGTCGGCGGATCAAGCATTTCCTCATAGGGGCTTTCGGGCGTGAACTCGGCCCAGGCCGCCAGCGGCCACAACAAGGCAGGAATGCACCACCGCGAAAAAACCTGCATCGCTCGCATCGCGTTCCTCCCACCATCACGCCACGCGAGCGTAGTGGGCGGGTCGAGGCCGGTCAATCCTCACCGTTCCCAGCTTGATCTCTTAAGCCAGGCAGGCCGTGCTCAA
Organism: Burkholderiales bacterium; assembly: GCA_043766725.1. Classification (GTDB taxonomy): domain Bacteria; phylum Pseudomonadota; class Gammaproteobacteria; order Burkholderiales; family Burkholderiaceae_C; genus Rubrivivax. Next base: position 3,997 of record JAYUHT010000279.1, read on the forward strand.
CCTTGCGTTCGCCGCTGGCTGCCGGCGGCAGGGTCAGCGCGAAGTCGCTGCTGTCCAGCGTGCCGGTCAGGCCCACCAGCGTGGCGAACAGCATGCGGCCACCGGCGCCGTTGCCGTCAGCGTCGTAGTACAGGTTGCCTGTGGTGCTGTCGTCGTTGATGAAGTCATTGCCATCGGCTGCGTTGCCGCCATTGCTGATGCGCAATTCGCTGGCATCGAGCCCACTGGTGCTGCCGCCGGTGAGCGCGGCAAACAAGGTGGGGTCGAGTGCGAACTTGCCGACTCGCCGCGCAGCACATCGTTGCCGTTGCCGCCGTTGAGGCCGTCGTTGCCCTGCGTGCCGGTGATGCGGTTGGCGGCGTTGTCACCGTTCCCCGCACCACTGTCGCAATGGGCCGGTGTTTGTGGAACCGCGGCCTCTGTGAACAGAGATCAGCACAATTCAGTGGTTGCAATTTGTGTCGCGCCCATGCCTGCCCAACCGGTAGTTCCTGATTTGCGCCTGGCCACTGCCGCCGACGCGCCCACCCTGGCCGCGCTTTACGCCCTGTGCGCGCACACGCTCGGCCCGCAGCTGTATGGCGCCAAACAAGTGGCTGCATGGGAAAGTTTCGGCGCCGACACGCCGGCCTTTCGGCGCTACATCTTGGGCGCCGAGACTTGGCTCGCCTTCGACCCGCACAGCCAGGCGGTGCTGGGCTTTTGCGGCGTTGATGCGCAAGGTGAGGTGCCTTCGCTTTACGTCCACCCTGGCTGCGGGCGCATGGGCCTGGGCACGCGCATGCTGGCCCATGCATTGGCGCAGGCGCGCGCCCGAGGCATCACCCGGTTTGCCGCCTGGGCCACGCCGTTTTCACGCCCTGTGTTCGAACGCGCCGGCCTGAATCTGGTGGCCACCGCACGCGATCCATACGAGGGCGTGATATTCGAGCGCTATCGTGTGGCCAACTTCAAGGAGCCTGGTTGATGACTACCGTGCCCACCGGGTTTGTGGTTGATGAACGCTGCTTCT
>JAYUHT010000280.1:0-31794 GCA_043766725.1 Burkholderiales bacterium
CACGACCATCAACGTGCTGGGGTTCACCGAAATCCAGGCGCTGGGCGACATCGATGTGTTGACCAACGGCTTCATCACCCTGCAAGAGATCACAGGCGACATGCGCGTGCAGCGCATCCGCTCCAATGCCAACGACGTGCTGCTGTATTCGCCCGCCCGCATCATCGATGCGCGCAATGACGACTTCAACAGCGGCGCCGAGGCTGACGTGTCAGGCGAGAGCATCACGCTCGTGGCCGGCACCGGCCTGGTCTACCCGCCGGGCACGGCCGCCGCGCCAGGCAGCAATGGCGGCACCGCGCAAGGTGGCATCGGCGAAGCCAGCAACTTCCTCGAGATCAACACCGATGTGCGGGCTGGCGGTCTGACTGGCGTGCTGCGTGCGTTCGACACCACGGCCACCACCACTGCCGGCATCTACCTCGACGAGCTGGTCGGCGACATGCCGGTGCACACCGTGGCCACCACGGCCGATGTCTCGCTGCGCACCACAGCGGGTTCGATCGTCGATGCGCTGAACGACGCCGCGGCCAACGTGCTGGCGCAGAGCATCGACCTCGATGCCAACGGCGCTGGCGCCACCATCGGCAGCGACACGAATGAGTTCGAGATCGACTCGCGCCGCGGCTCGGCTGCGGGCAGCGGTGATGTGTCAGCCGAGGCGCAAAGCCACATCTTCCTCACCGAGACCGCCGCCGATCTGCGCCTGGTGCTGGCCCACAGCTACACCGGCAACATCCGCCTCACGGTGCGTGAATCAGGCGTGCAGGGCGAAGACTTCTTCTTGCTGAAGGACGGCTCGGCGCGCTTTGCCGAAGACGCCAGCACGGCACCCGGCAACGACGCCGACGCGCCGCGCACCGTGGCCAATGGCCAGGTGTTTGCCGAGAGCGGCACGGTGACGCTGCGGGTGGGCGATAACGTTTCACTTGACTCGAACAGCGAGATCGTGGCGTCTTCCACCATCGACATCTTCGGCGATTACGACAATGCCGATACCGACGCTGATGCTGCCGTGCCGGGCGATGGTTACGGCACGAACATGGTGCTGCGCGGCCGCCTGGTGGCCGGCGCGGTGGTGGTGGCGGGGAACTCGCTCACCGGCGCCACGGTGGGCAGCTACACACCGTTCCTGGGTGCGCCCGTTTCGCTGACCAACATCTGGGGCCACACCGACAACGACATCATCGACTTTGGCGACGCCAGCGGTGCTGGCGGAACTACCGGCTGGGGCACGCCGGGCTACGTCTTCATCGGCAGCAAGACCCGCGTGCATGGCAGCCAGGATGCTGAATCCACTCAGCGCGACGGTGAAGACCTGATGCGCGTGTTCTACCTGCAAGACGCGCAAGCCACCACCGGCGCGAACAAGGTGACGCCGGCCGAGCACACGCTCACGCTCGACGGCCAGGCGGGTACCGACAGCTACGAGGTCTACACCCTGGGCAGCCAGGGCGATGCGCGCAACATCGTCGTCAACGTGCTCGACACCGGCGCCAGCGCCGACGGCGTGGACGCGCTCACCATCTTCGGCTTCAACTCGGCCAACAGCGGCGTCAACCCCAGCACCAACGCGCCGTACGCGGTGGACGACATCTTCTTGCTGCGCTCGGCGCAATTCCTGCCAGGCGAGCCCACGGCCAACCGGCCGGGCTACGTGGCCATGCTGTATGGTGATGTGAACAGTTATCTCGACGTGGATGTGCTCACCGGCAGCTCGAACGAGGTGGCGCGCATCAACTACGACGCTGCCTTGAATGGGCGCTTAACCGTGCTCGGCCAGGGCGGCAATGATTACTTTGCCAGCGACGACACCACGGTCACCATCACGCTCGATGGCGGCGCGGGCAACGACAACTTCCGCATCGGCCAGCTCTTCGGCAACAAGCGCAACGCGGCCGAAGGCAACCTGCTGGCGCAAGACGTGTTCCCCGACATGGTGGCCACCACGCGCGGCTGGCTCAGCCCGGGCATTGGTGCGCCCATGCTGGTGCACGGCGGCACGGGTGACGATCAGTTCACGGTCTATGCCAACCAGGCCGCGCTGCGGCTGGAAGGCGATGACAACAACGACGTTTTCGTGGTGCGCGCCTTCGCCCTGGCGGCGGTGGTGGACACCGATGCGAACGGCGATGGTTTGAAGAATGCGCTGGACGTCACCAACCCGACCGTGAACAACAACGGTGACGCGGTGATCAACGCTGCTGATGCCAACACCACCGCCACCTGGCTCGACGACGTGCTCGTCACTGACGCCGCGGGCGTGGCGATTCCGAAGATCGGCTCCTTCTTCTCCACCGCGCAGCCGCTGGACATTCGCACCGGCGGCGGCGACGACGAGGTGCAATACAACGTCAATGCGCCGGTCAGCGTGGATGGCGGCACGGGCTTCGACAAGCTGGTGATCCTGGGCACGGAGTTTGCCGATGACATCGTCATCACCGAAAAGGGCATCTTCGGCGGCGGGCTGAACGTGCGCTACACCACGGTGGAAGTGGTGGAAGTCGACGGCCTGGAAGGCGACGACCAGTTCTTCGTCCAGAGCACGGCCTTCGGCGTGGGCTACCGCGTGATTGGCGGCCTGGGCAGCGACACCATCAACATCGCCAGCGACGTGACCACCGACATCGTCACCCGCGAACTCGAAGGCACGAGCGGCGCGTTGAACCATCTGGTCACTTCGCTCGACCCGCAGTACAACGGCTTGTTGGTGGATGGCATCGACTACAAGGTTGCCTCGCAAGCCGAGGGCCTGGTGGTCATTACCGAAAGCAACGGCCTCACGGCGGTGCGCGAAGGCGGGCCGGTGGCGGCCGACAGCTATGGCGTGCGTTTGGCAGTGGAGCCGGCGGTGGGCACGGTGGTTTACGTCACCATCTCGGCCGGGCGTTCGCCGCAGGAAGAAGAAGACGATTTGCTGAACAACCCAACGGGCCAAGGGCTGAGCAATGGCAAGGGTGACTCGATCTGGCTGAGCAAGAACGCCAGCCTCATCACACCGTTGCCCACGCAGTTCCAGCACACCATCACGGTGAATGGCAACCCTAAGATCGTGAACGACCGCTCCATCCTGCTGGCCTTCACCGGCGGGGCCGGTGGCAACTGGAACGTGGATCAGCAGGTCTACATCTACGCGCCCGATGACCTGCGCAGCGAAGGCGACCGCGTGGTCGTCACCCAGCACAGCGTGATCGCCGCCGACCCGCGCTTCAACGGCGTGGACGTGAAAGACGTTGAAGTGAGCGTGCGCGACAACGATACGCCGGGCGTCACCATCACTGCGGTGGCCAAGGGCTCATCAACCGAAGACGGCCGCACGCTGGTGCTGGAAGGCGCCGGCACAGACCAGATCACCGACGAAGCCTTGGTGCAACTGGCCAAGGCGCCGGCAGCAGGCACGGTGGTGGTGGTCAAGCTCAACCTGGATCTTGAGAGCGACCAGAACATTTTGGTGACGAGCCTGGATGCACGCTTCAACGCCGCCAACCGCACCATCACGTTCAGCGACACGAACTGGAACAGCCCGGTGCGCCTGGCCATCCAGGCCCGCGACGATTTCCGCCGCGAAGACCCGGGCACGGCCGTTATCAGCTTCAGCCGCGACGCCACAGTTGGCACAGGCACCACCGACGCCAGCTACATCTTCCCCAACCTGCGTTCGGGCACCGGCACGCTGGCCATTGAAGTGCTGGACAACGACACCGCCGGCGTCGTGATGCAGGAAAGCAATAACTCAACCCGGCTCGTGCTGGGCGGCGCGACCGACGACTACACCCTGCGCCTGACCAGCGCGCCCACCGCGTTGGTGAACATCGCCATCGTCACCGACGGCCAGGCCGATGTGCAAAGCATTGGCGGCAACCCGGTGACCCTGGTACCGATCGGCGCTGCGCTGCAAGGTCTGTACAGCGGCAGCGTCATCGTCGATGTGGGCAACCGAACCATTGCGCGCAGTGATTTGTCGAGTTGGCTGGGCGATGGCTTCATCGAAGGCCAGCGCATCCGCGTCACCGGCGCTGGTGGCACGGCCGATTTCAAGATCGCCATCATCCGCGGCAACAACGCGGGGCATGACGAGAAGATCCAGTTCACGGCCGAAGGTGGTGCGCTGCCGGGCTGGTTAACTGGAACGTTAAACGTGCAGGTCACACGCATTGCCGCGGTTACCAGCTTCAGCACCGCCAACTGGGCCATCGCGCAAACCGTGGTGCTGAAGGCCGACACCTTGTTCAGCGTGCCCAGCACGCGCACCGGGGTGAAGGAATTCCCGGTCAGCACGCATTTGCTGAGCAAGCTGCACGGCCCGGTGGCCGTGGAAGGCGGCGTGACGGGCGAGAGCCGCGCGCTGCAAAACGGCTTGAAGCTGCCTGGCGAGAAAGATGCCTATCTGCTGGCCATCGGGCCGCAAGTTCCCGAGTCGCAGCAGATCGACGTGCTCAACATCTTCAACGATTCGAGCCAGCAAGACCGCAACGGCACCATGACTCAGACCACGCTGCGCGGCTATGGCATGGCGCCGGATTTGAACTTCGGCGTCATTGGCAGCAGCGGCGCGGCCGCGGGCGAGATGGCCGTCTTCCCCGGCGGCATCAGCTTCGGCAAGATCAATTTCGGCGTCGGCGGTTTTGCCATCGATACCACCGACACCGGCCAGAGCACGATCGAAGTCGTCAACGTCTTGCTGGGCGAGGGCAACGACGGCATGGTCATCAATGGCACGCTGGCCCCGGCGTCGGCCATCTCGGCGCAGAACAGCTTCACCTTCACCAGTGCAGCCGGTGGCGGCACGGTCAGCAAGGCCGGCTTCGACTGGAAGGCCGCGGGCTTCCTGATCGGCCAGACGGTGAGCATCGACAGCTTGCCGGGCGTGTGGACGGTGAGCGCCATCAATGACGCTACGCTCGACCCCAGCGACAACAGCTTGCTGGTCTTGAGTGGCGCAGCGCTGGTCAATGGCACGGGGCCGCACAAGATCGTGGCCAACGACAAGGCGGTGTTCGCCACCACCAACGTCAACATCGTTCCCATCAACACAGCAACCCTGAAGGGCGGCACGCTCACGCGGCTGGACGTTGGTGGCAACTTCGCCAACGACGGCTTCGTGGTCGGCCATCAAGTCCAGATTCAAGGCGCCGGGCTGCAAAGCTCGTGGCGCGTGGTGGGCATCTCGGCCGATGGCCAGACGCTCACGCTGGACAGCATCAATGGCTTGCCGCTTGCGGCGCAGACCAATGTGCTGGTGCAGGTGTCACTGTTCGGCCGCCACGGTGGCTTGACGGTGGTGCATGGCGGCGGCAATGCGCTGCTGCAACTCGGCGGTTCCATGGCGGCCGCGGCCGCTAACCTGACGCGGCAAGACGGGCTGGGCTGGGCCGACGATGGCTTTGAAGTCGGCCAGCAGGTGCTGGTCTCCGGCGAGTCCGCGGCCCGCACCATCACCGGCTTCGGCAATGCCGGCGGCGCACCGGCCGGTGCATTCATCGGTTGGGGCATGGGTAGCGTGCTGCAGCTCAGCGGCGGTGCGATTGCCGGTGGCACAGCACTGCGCACAGTGAACGTGGTGGACAGCACCACGGCCGGCGTGAATGGTGTGCGCATCGGTGGCGACCGCATCACCGTGAACGGTGGCGCAGGCCCGAATTCGCCGCTGGTGGTTTACGGCGACACCTCGCAAGACGGTGTCTGGTACAGCGGCCGCCCGGCCGATGCACTGGGCCTGGAATTCGGCGAGAAGCCCTACAACCCCTTCACCAAACTGGCCGACGGCGACAACGAAGACGACGAATGGGTCTTCCCCCTGGCCAACCCGTACACCTTCGCGGGCAACGATGTCATCGACGCGCAAAACCTGTTCAAGAGCCTGACCGACACGCAAGCGGCCACCGTGAGCGTGGGCTTCACGGCCTATGGCGGCGCGGGCAATGACTTGATCATCGGCAGCCAGGCCGGCGACTTCCTGGCCGGCGGTTCGGGCAACGACGAGATTCGCGGCCTGCGCGGCGCGGACCAGATCTATGGTGACTCCGGCGTCAACGTTGACATCCTCACCCGCACGCTCACCATCAGCACCACCGATGCCAGTCCGGCGCCCACGCTGAACGCGGGGCTGATCCGTTTCGTTAACAACGGCACTTCGATCCAGCCTTACCCCTCGCCGATGCGCGACCTCATGCTGGCCGGGCAAGACAAGCTGTTCGGCGAAGGCACGGGCACCGTCACGGTGGGCACTTTTGTTGAAGCCCAGTACGCCGACATCATCTTCGGCGACCACGGCGTGGTCACGCAAGATGTGCCGCGCGGGCGTATCTTCGCCGGCGCCGCGTTGGCTCTGAATGCGCTGGAAGCGGCGCGCGGCGCCACCGTGCCCCCACTACCGGGCACCCTGGCCACCGACAAGCTCTTGACGGTGAACTTTGTGCAAGACATTCGCACGGTGGAACCGAACAACGGCGCCAATGACGAGATCCACGGCAACCTGGGCCGCGACCGCATCCTGGGCGGCAACGGCACCGACACCATCACCGGTGACGAAGGCAGTGATGTGACCTTCGGCGACCAAGGTCACCTGAGCTACCTGGGCAAGGACTACTTCGGTATCACCGAAACCGGCCTGCTCGGCCTGGTCACGCTCGACCTGGTGGAGAGCATTGACACCGAGGCCGTGAAAGGCAAGCTCGACTTCATCACCGACGACGGCAGCGACGACATCATCTTTGGCGGCCAGGGCGACGACCAGATCGACGCCGGCGCCGGCCAGAACATCGTCTTCGGCGACCATGGCCGCATCCTGGGTGTGGACAGCGGCGTGCTCACGCTGGCCAACCGCCCGATACAGAGTGCAGGCGAGGCGACCCGCGACGGCAGCAAGACCGATGACGACTACCAGGTGCAAGTGCTGGGCCTGGTGACGACCATCGACTTTGGCGCCATCAACGGCGCCGGCAACGAGTTCGGCAACGGCAACGACACGCTCACCACCGGCATCGGCCGCGACATGATCTTTGGCGGTGGCGGCAACGACACCATCAACTCATTCGCCAGCGGGCTGGTGACCACTTCACCGACGTACGCCGCTGACTTTGCCGCCCGGGCGGCCGCCGACGGCAACAACATCGTCTTTGGCGACCACGGCCTGGTGGACTACCTGGCCGAGGAAATGAAGGCGGGCAACAACCTGACCAATAACCCATTGCGCACGATGGACATCGACCGCATCTGGTCGCTCGATGACCCCGTCTCCACCGCGCCCAATGCGCCGCGCGCCACCAGCATGGGCGGCGCTGACCGCATCACCACGGGTGACCGCAACGACATCGTGCTCGGCGGTGCGGGCGATGACGTGATCATCACCGGCGACGGCAACAACCTGGCTATCGGCGACAACGCCCGCTTCACGGCCGATGACATGGACGTGCCGACCACGCCGTACTCGGTGCACGAATTCACCATCTGCAAGATCGACACCATCGGCTTCGACGACATCGACGGCGGTGGCGACACCATCACCGGCAGCCGCTTCAACGACATCCTGTTCGGCGGCGGCGGCAACGACGTCATCTACGCCGGTGGCGGCGACGACCTGGTCTTCGGTGACCAGGGCCGTGTCGAATGCAAGAACGGCAAGCCGCTGATTCCCGAAGAAGTGCTGCGCCCGATCTGCTGGGACTTGTTCCCGCCCCTGGCCAACGGCCTGCCCGACCCGCGCAACGGCTTCCTGCTGTTCGAGGCCATCAACTTCGACAAGACCACCGGCGCCGGTGACGACGTCATCTTCGGCGAAGACGGCAGTGACCTCCTCATGGGCCAGCAGGGCCAGGACACCCTGTACGGCGGCAATGGCGACGACATCCTCATCGGCGGCAGCAACGTCAAGGCCGCCTTCGACAGCAACGACCGCATCGATGGCGGCGGCGGCAACGATGCGATTGCCGGCGACAACGCCGAAATCTGCTTCCGGCCCGACGAGCTGGATGTGCGCATGCGCAACCTCGACGGCACGGCCATCTACGGAGTGACCATCGGCGTCAACGACGGCCAGGTGCTCATCGGCAACGGCGCGGCCAACGTCAACAACAGCATCAACCCGCTCAACCCCGATCTGAATGCGACGAAGGACCCGCGCTACGCGCCGCGTGTGCTGGTGGGCGGCGTGCTCGACAAGAACAGCGGCCACGCCGAGTACGACATCGACCTGCTCGACCACAGCGACGCGATCAGCCTGCAGACCGACCTGCTGCGCCGCTTCTGGGGCAACGACTACATCGCCGGTGGCGCGGGCGAAGACGAGATCTTCGGCCAGCTTGGCAACGACGTGATCCAGGGCGACGGCACGGTGGGCCTGGGCGCAACGTTGCCGGCGCGGCTGAACTTCGCAGACAACCTGTCTGCGGCGCAACTGAGCCTGACGCGCTCGGATGGCAGCACGGTGGCTATCGCGGACTTCACCACCTTCGGTGGCAACCGTGGCGTTGATGCGAACTCGGTGCCCACGGCCCTGGCCAACTTCGGTTTCAACATGAACCCGAGCCTGGACTTGTGGGTGCGCGCCAGCTTCGAAGGCAAGTTCGACGGCGACGACTACATCGAAGGCAACGGCGGCGACGACGTGGTCTTCGGCAACCGCGGGCAAGACGACATCATCGGCGGCAGCTCAGACCTGTACGGCTTCAACACACCCGACCTGCGCCCAGAAGGCCGAGCCGGTATCGGCGCTCCGAAAGGCAGCGACCTGCTGTTCGGCGGGGCCGGCACCGACATCGCGCGCAACGACATTGGCGAAGCCAGCCTGGTGCGCAGCGCCGGCTTGCAGGCGGCAGACCTGGTGCTCAATTCGGTGACGCGGGCCTACCCGAACGACTTGATCGTGAACAACCCGGGGAGCCATGCGCAAGACGCCGACACCATCGTGGGCGACAACGGCCGCATCCTGCGCCTGGTGGGCATCAACAAGGTGCAGCGCCCCACGGCGGACACCACGGCCAGCGATGTGGTCAGCACCGGCGGCTTCCTGAATTTCAACTACGACATCAACGGCGCATCGACTGACGGCTATGCGCCGAGCAACGGCAGCTACAACCGCATCATTGCCCGCGCGGTGAGCTTCCTCGACTACACCGAAGGCGGCAACGACTACACGCCCAGCGCGGTGAACGACCGCGGCTTCGGCGACGAGATCCACGGCGAATCGGGCGACGACACGGTGTATTCGATGACCGGCGCCGACGTCATCTTCGGTGAAGGCCAAGACGACGACCTGATTGCCGGCTATGGCAACGACTGGGTCAGCGGCGGCACGGGCAACGACGGCGTGATCGGTGACGACGGGCGCATTGCCGTCAGCCGCAACGCCACCAGCTATGGCGAGCCGCTGCACGGCGTGGCCAAGCTGCTGGTCGATGACCTCGACACCAAGACCTTCAACGGCAACATGATGAACGAGGCCATCGCCACGCCAGGCAACATTCAACAAGCGGTGGTTAACGTTGGCGGTGACTTGAAGAAGGCGATCAACCTCACGCCCTTCAGCTTCGACAAGGACTTCATTGGCAACTCCGATGAATTCACCACCAGCATCGGCGCGCACAAGCGTGGCGCCACGCTGGACAACCCGTTCCCGCACAATGCCGACGACATCATCTTCGGCGGGCTGGGCAGCGACTGGCTGCACGGCGGCTCGGGCGACGACGCCATCCTGGGCGGCGAGGCATTGCCCACGGCCTACACGCAAACCTATGAACTCACGGACCTGAATGGCAACGGGTCGCTGGATGTGAATGGTGTGGCGCGCAGCGACTACGGCCGGCCCTTCAACCCGGTCGACGCGCTGCGCTTCAACCCGGTGGACGCTGACGGCTGGCACTTCGACCGCACGCGCCGCGCCGGCGAGTTCGCGCTGTATGACGAATACGACCCGCGGCGCAAGATTCAGCTGATCGTCACGTCAACCAACGCCTTGTACCCGGCTGGCGCAGCGGTGAAGGACGACCTCACCAACCTGACCATCGGCGAGTTCTTCCTCAACTTCAACCCCAAGGAAGGCATGTACGTGCCTTCAGGCGAAACGCCCAAGCAAGTGGGCCAATTCGTCTCGGTCTACCCCGAGGCCTGGAACGACGGCAACGACCGCATCTTCGGCGACCTGGGCAACGACTGGCTGGTGGGCGGCACCGGCCGCGACGACATGTTTGCCGGTTTCGGCAACGATTTGCTCAACGCCGACGACTTCCTGGAGACCGAAAGCAACGAGACCAACAACAAGGACACCATCGATTCGAAGTACGACAACGAGGCACCCGACACGCAGGCCAGCTACGAAGACCGCGCCTTCGGCGGCGCCGGCCGCGACGTGTTGATCGGCAACACCGGTGGCGACAGGTTGATCGACTGGGTGGGTGAATTCAACAGTTATCTTGTGCCCTTCGCGCCGTTCGGCATGGCCACGGTGAGCCGCACCTTGCAGCCGCAACTGGCCGAATTCCTGTACACCCTGAGCGCCAGCGATGGTTCAGACCCCACGCGCTTCAAAGACACCAATGGCGACCCCACGCAGGCCTTCCGCAATGGCGAGCCGCAGGGCGAGCTGGGCGTGATCCGGCAGAAGGACTACGCCTGGCACGACCAGACCGGCGCGCCGGCCGATCCGCAGGCCGGCAACATCCCGGGTGGCAAGCGCGACGTGCTGCGCACGGCCGGCTTCAATGACGGCACGCTGCAGGGCCTGGCGCCCGACAGCGGCACCTGGCAGGTGGCCAACGGCATGCTCGAAGTGTCGTCTGCCTCGAAGATCGCCGATGCGGTGTCGGTGTACCAGGTGAACGATGCGCTGCCTTCGTACTTCGAGGTGCTGGCCACGATCAAGGTCGACAAGCCCACGGCCGGTTGGGACGCGAACAGCTACGTGGTGTTCGACTATCAAAGCCCCACCAGCTTCAAGTTCGCGGGCTTGAACGTGTCCACCAACAAGATTGAAATGGGCGTGCGCACGGCTGCCGGCTGGCAGGTGCTGAAGCAGGCCGCGTTCCCGGGCAGCGTCAAGAACGACACCTGGTACAACCTGCTGCTGTCGGTGAACGGCTTGACGGCCACGCTGGTCGTCGACAACGGCAATGCCTTGAGCTTCAGCTTCACGCCTACGGTGGTGGACGGCTTCAGTTACGGGCTGAACTGGGGCCTGGTGGGCTTTGGCAGCAACAAGTCGCGTGGCGCGATGGATAACATCGCCGTGCAAGTGGTGCCGGCAGCGGCCACCGTCACGCGCACGGAAGATTTCACGAGCGGCGCCGGTGCCATCACCACCGCCGTACCCAACTCCAGCACTGGTACCTGGGCTGCGGCCGCGGGCCGGCTGGCGGGTGCGCCGGCCGCGGGCAAAGACACGGCGATCCAGCTGCTCAACCTCGGTGGTGTGGCGCAGTTCCAGGCCACGTCGTTGATCGATCTGAGCACCACGCTCAAGACTGCGGGGCGCGCTGGCATCGTGTTCGACCGCTACAGCGACACCGACTTCAAGTTCGCGGCCGTTGACGTGGCCACCAAGCAGGTGCTCATCGGCCACCGCACCGCGAGCGGCTGGACCATCGACGCCAGCGTGGCTAACGCCAGCCTGAATGCGACAACCGACTACGCCCTGGGCGTGTCGGTGCGAGGCTCCACGGTGAGTGTCACGCTCAACGGCCAGGCCGCGGTGGGCATGGTCTACAACGCCGTGGGTGTGGACGGCCGCTTCGGCCTGTTCACCAAGGGTGCGGCGGCGAGCTTCGACACCGTGACCGTCAAGACCAACGACCCGGCCGTGCCGGCGGCGTTGATGGCGGCCACCACCGTCACCGCCAGCGCGGACACGGCCACGCTGAGCACGGCGCAGATCGTGCCCCTGGCCATCGAAGCGCAGCAGCGCTGGGCGCGGGTGGAAGACGCGTCGCACGTGGCGCTGCTCAAGAGCATCAGCTTTGCGGTGGCCGATCTGCCGGGCGGGCAATTGGCCGAGTTCGCCAACGGTGTGATCACGGTGGACGTGAATGCCGCGGGCGCCGGCTGGTACATCGACGCCACGCCCGGCGACGACCGCGAATTCAGCGGCCGCGGCAGCGTGCTCGATGCACCGGCTGGCTCGGCCGCGGCCGGGCGGGTGGACTTGCTCTCGGTGCTCAGCCACGAGTTGGGCCACGCCATGGGCCTGGGTCACGGCACGGGCGTGATGGGCGAGCAACTCCTGGCCGGGCAGCGCGCCACGCCGGAGCGTTCGTTCAGCATGCCTCCTGTGGTGATTGACGGCGTGCCCGGGCACACACGGCAAGCCGCCACGCCAGTGGAGCTGCCGGCCATCGAGTGGGCCTCGGACGACCCCTTGCAACGCAAGCGCGATGCGCAGGCCGGCAACGCGGCGTGGCAGCAGCGCTTCGTCAACCAGTTGGGGCTGAGCGCTCAGCAGGCCAACCCCAACGCGGCGCTCAAGCTGAGCCTGCCGCTGGCTACCCAGTCGTCCAGGCGGTAGCGCCCTACCGTGCACCGTGGCCCTGCCGCGGTGCACGGTGAAGCAGCGCGCAGCGCGCCGGCCTGCGGCCAGCACCCGCGTGAGAGCGCGCCTCGCGCAGCGCGGGCGAGAGAAGCGTTGCTATCGCCCCTTTTCACTCCGGCTTGGCCCGTTGCCAAGCCGAAAAAATGCGCGGGTGCGGCCCAGAGCGCCTCGACCCGATTGAGCCGAACGAGCCGCCTTCGGGCGCGTTGCCGGCTCACGCTCTGTTGCGCAGCGGCATTGTCTTTTGAGCCACTCAAGTTGCCATTCAGCGCCCACGGCGCGTCGTGTGATCCGTGCCGGAATTTTGGGGGGCGAGATCAGGAGTCATGGCATGCAGCAGCATTTGTACGTTTTCGTCAGCGGCGCGCCGACCCGGTCGTGGTGTGCCGTGGCACGCGCCGCGGCCTGCGCCGCCAACTCCGGCTCGGGCCATGGCCGGCCCGGCACCGACTGAAACCCTGGCATGACCGCTGTCCTGTCGCTGCCGTTACAGCGCCGACGCTGGTTTTTCTTTATCGCCATGGCGCTCGTGGCTGCGGTGGCATTCGCCCGCACCGCGTACTTCCAGGTGCGCCAGCACAGCCAACTGATCGCGAAAAGCCTGGATGAGGCGAACACCTACGCGCGCGCTTTCGAAGATGCGCTGACCCAGGGCTTCGGCTTGATCGAACGCAGCCTGGTAGATGTCGCCCAGCTCGACCCGAGCGGACTGAGCCCGACCGAGCTGAGCAAGGCGTTTGCCCAGGCCGTGCGCCACGCCCCCGCGTTGCGCGCGGTGGCCATGCTCGATGCCCAGGGCCGAGTGATGGCCAGCTCCAGCGGCGGCGGCGTGGGCCGGCATGTCGCGCTCGATGTCTTCATGGCCGCGGCGGGCCGATCTGCCAGTGCGCTTCAGGTTGGCCTGCCGTGGGCCGGCGTTGATTTCGCCGACGGCCAGGCCGGCGTGCCCGGGCAACCCCTGTCCACAGGGGCGGCGGGCTTCATGGCGCTGTCGCGCGAGGTTGCGCTGGCAGGCGGCCGCCGGGTGACCGTGCTGGCCGCGGTGGACACCGACTTCTTCATCCACCAATACAACCGGTTGCTCGACCCGAACAAGGCGGTGGTTGAACTGCTGCGCGACGACGGCACGCTGCTGCTGTCCACCGGCGCGGCGCGAGCGCCAGGCGAGCGCGATGTCTCGGACCTCGCGGTGCAGCGTCTGGCACGCAGCGCCGACGGCCGCTTTGAGCAACGCATGCCGGATGGCAGAACGGTGTTGACGGCCTACAGCGCCTCGCGCAGCTTGCCCTTGGTCATCGCGGTGCGCATCGACCGGCAGCGTGTGCTCGCGGCCTGGCACACGGAAGCCCTGTTCAACCTGGGTGCGACATTGGCCGTGCTGCTGGCGGCCACGGTACTGGCAAGCCGGTTCTTCTTCCGCCTGGAACGTGACGCGCTGCAGCGCGCCGTGGCGGAGGCGGCGCTGAACGCCAGCGAAGCGCAATATCGCAATACCTTCGAGCACGCGGCCGTGGGCATTGCCCACGCCACGATCGAGGGCCGTTTCCTGCGCTGCAACCCGTACCTGTGCGACATGCTGGGTTATGCCGCGGAAGAACTCGCCCGCATGACCATCAGCCAAGTCACCTACAGCGAAGACCTGGCCGAAGACCTGAACCAGAGGCAACGCCTGCTGACGGGGGAGATTTCAACTTACCAACGTGAGAAGCGCTATCTGCGCAAGAGCGGCGAGCTGGTCTGGGCGCGCGTCAACAGCGGCGTGATTCGAGACGCCGCCGGGGCGCTCGACTACCGCGTCGCCGTGATCGAAGAAATTCACTTGAGCAAGCTGACCAGCCTGGCCATGCAGGCGCTGAACACCGAGCTCACCGGCGAGGCCTTTCTGCGCCGCCTGACGCAAACGCTGAGCACGCTGCTGGGCGTGGAGTTCGCGTTCATCGCCGAAGTGGGCCCCGCACCGGCGCGCCGCTTCAACGCCCGCGCGGTGTGCGTCGATGGCCAGTTCGTGCCCGACTTTTCATACGAATTGCAGGGCACGCCGTGCGAAACGGTGCTGGACAACGAGCTGTGCGTCTACGCCGATCAGGTGCAGCAGGCGTTTCCTGGCGATGAACTGCTGCGCACGATGAACGTCACCTCCTACGCCGCGATGCCGCTGCGCGACAGCAGCGCCGAAGGTGCGCCATTGGGGATACTGGCAATCATGTCGCGCCGGCCGCTGGCGCGCATCGACGCGGTGCAGGCGCTGTTGCCGCTGCTGGCCTTTCGCGCACGCGCCGAGCTGGTGCGCGAGCGCGAAGCGAAGAAGTTCCGCGACTTGTTTGACGGCTCGCCAACGGCCATTTTCCTGATCGACCGGCAGCACCAACTGCGCATGTGCAGCCGCGCCGGCGAGTGTTTGTTCGGCTGGGCGTCGCAGGCACTGTGCGGCCAGCCCGTGGGCTTGCTGTTCGCGGCGCACCAGCGGGCCGAGTCTGAGGCGCTGTTCCAGCGTTTTTCCGCGGCTCAATCGGCCAACCCGCAGGACAGCGAATCGAACGACATGTGGGCGCTGCGACAAGACGGCAGCACCTTCCCGGCGCAGGTTCACCTGCGCATGCTCGAAACTGCCGAAGGCCGCATGACGGTGGCGCATGTCCAGGACATCACGGCGCGCAAGCAGGTGCAAACGGCCTTGTTGCGGCTCAACGAAGAGTTGGAAAGCAAGGTCGCGCTGCGCACCGCGGAGTTGCTGCGTTCGCGCGACGACGCCGAGCAGGCCAATCGCGCCAAGTCGGCCTTCCTGGCCACCATGAGCCACGAGATCCGTACGCCGATGAACGGTGTCGTGGGCATGATCGATGTGCTCGAACAAAGTTACCTCCATGGTGAGCAGGTGGAGATCGTCAAGACCGCGCGCGAGTCGGCCTATGCGCTGCTGAGCATCGTCGACGACCTGTTGGATTTTTCCAAGATCGAGGCCGGTCACTTCCAGGTCGACAGCGAACCCATGGACGTGGCCGGCGTGGTCGAGGCGGTGTGCGACACGATGGATGCGCTGGCCGAAAAGAAGGGCGTCGAGCTCACGTTGTTCACCGACCCGGCCATGCCGCGGCGCGTGCTGGGTGATGCGACCCGGCTGCGCCAGGTGCTGCTCAACCTGGCCGGCAACGCCATCAAGTTCAGCAGCGCGCAGGGCAGCGCGGGCCGCGTGTGCGTACGTGCCAGCGTGGCCGAAAGCAGCGCGCAGCAGGTGGTACTTGATTTCAGCATCAGCGACGACGGCATCGGCATGGACGACGTCACGCTGCAGCGTCTGTTCACGCCGTTCACCCAAGCCGATGCCAGCACCACGCGGTCATTCGGTGGCACCGGCCTGGGCCTGAGCATCTCGCATGGCCTGGTCGGCTTGATGGGCGGCGAGATCACGGTGCGCAGCGAACGCGGTTTGGGCTCGATCTTCAGTGTGCGCTTGTCACTACCCACGCTACCCACGCTACCCACGCCGGCCACACTGGCCGTGCCGGCCGCCCCACCCGAGCCTGGCGCCGACCCGCCCGGCCTGGCCGGGCTGCGCTGCCTGCTGCTGGGCGGCGACGCGCAGGGCCCCGCCGACGACTTGGCCGTCTACCTGGCTCAAAGCGGTGTTGAACTGCACCGCGCCCCAGACGTGCAACGGGCGCTTGGCTGGCTGCGCGGCTGCGCGCCGGGCAGGTGCACGGCCGTGCTGGCCGGCCGCGACGCTGCGCTGCACGACACCCTGGCGCTGCTGCGCGGCGCAAGTGCTGCGCGGGCAGACCTGGACCTGCGTTTCGTCGTGATCGAACGCGGGCGGCGCCGCGGGCCGCGCGCCATGGCGAGCGACCTGATCGGCGTCGACGGCAACGTCTTGCACCGCAGTGCTTTCCTCAAGGCGGTGGCGCTGGCCGCGGGGCAACTCGCCATGCCGTCCGAGGGCGAACGGTTGCGCTTGGGTGCTGGCGTCCAGACCGCGCCGTTGACGCTGCAGGAAGCCAGCGCGCAGGGGCGGCTGATCCTGGTGGCCGAAGACAATGAGATCAACCAAAAGGTGCTGCGTAAGCAGCTCGCGCTGCTCGGCTACGCGGCGCAAATCGTCGGCACCGGGCGCGAGGCGCTGGAATGCGTGCGCCGGCGCGGCTACCCGCTGCTGTTGACCGACCTGCACATGCCGCAGATGGACGGCTACGAGTTGGCCGTGGCCATTCGCGAGGCTGAAAGCGGCCAGCGGCGCATGCCCATCATCGCCTTGACCGCAAACGCCCTGAAGGGCGAGGCCAAGCGCTGTCGCGACCTGGGCATGGACGACTACATGACCAAGCCGGTGCAGCTCGCCGACCTCAAGGCAATGTTGTGCAAATGGCTGCCTGCGCCGGCCGTACCCGCAGCCGCCGCGTCGATGCCACCGAGCTGCGCGCCGGTGGCCGCCACGCCGGTGCTGGACGTGAACGTGCTGCGCGCGCTGGTGGGCGATGAGCCCGAGGTCATCGACGAGTTCCTGCACGACTTCCGCCTCAGCGCGGCGCAGGCGGCACGGCAAATTCATGCCGCCTGCCAGGAGCGCCAGGCCGATGCGGCGCAGGCACTGGCACACACCCTGAAGTCATCGGCTCGCGCGGTGGGTGCGCTGGCCCTGGGTGAGCTGTGCGCCAGCTTGGAGGAAGCCGGCCAGGCTGGCCGGCTTGACGCCCTGGCTGAGCTGTGGCCCAGGTTCGAGGCCGAAGCGGCCGCGGTGGACCAGTTTTTGGCGGCGCGAAAAGCCGTCACAGCATGATCGGCGCTGCCCTGCTCGGCACCCCGCTGCCCGGCGCTGTCGCTGCCGCCACCACCGCAGCCGCTACCGCCGCCGCCGCTGCGCTGGCCGGCGCGCGCCGGCCGGCCTGGGTGTTGATCCTGGCGCTGGCGGTGGCCTACTTCCTGTCAGCGCGGCTGGGCTTGCTGCTGGCCCTTCCCGGCGGCCATGTCACGCCGGTGTGGCCACCGTCGGGCATCGCGCTGGGCGCGCTGCTGCTGTGCGGGCGGCGCGTCTGGCCGGGCATCTGGCTGGGCTCGTTCGCCGCCAACCTGTGGGACTTCTTCGGCAGCCCGATGGGCCTGGTCGCCAATGTCATGACATCCGCCACCTTTGGCGCCGGCGCCAGCGCAGCCGCACTGCTGGGCGCGCAGTGGCTGCGGCGAAGTTGCGGCTCACGCCATCCGTTAGAGCGGGTGCGCGACGTCTGCGCGTTCATGGCCTGGGCCGGCGCGGCGAGCTGCCTGGTCAGCGCCACGGTGGGCGTGACCATGCTCTGCGGGGCCGGTTTCGCGCCATGGTCGGCTTACGCCGAAACCTGGCTGACCTGGTGGCTGGGCGATACCGCGGGCGTGTTCGTCGCAGCACCGCTGTTGCTGGTCTGGCAGCGCGCGAGCGTGCGCACCAACCGCGCCGACTGGGTCCAGGCGGCGTGCTGTTTCGGCTTGCTGGTGGCGGTCACTTCGTATGTCTTCATCAATGACGGCGCCAAACCGCTGACCTTCATCATCATCCCGTTTCTCGTCTGGCCGGCGATGCGTTTCGCCGCCCGCGGCGCCGCAACCTCGGTCGCGCTCGTGGCGGTGCTGGCGGTGTGGGGAACGATCCACGGCTCGGGGCCGTTCAGCTCGGGGCCGCGCAATGAGTCGCTGCTGTTGCTGGAGTTATTTCTCAGCGTGGTGGTGCTCACCGCGCTGTGCATTGCGGCCATCGTCACCGAGCGCGAGCAGGCGCAGGCGGCGCAGCAGCGTACCTTTGATGAACTGGAAGCGCGCGTGCGCGACCGCACCGCGGCGTTGCACCGCGCCAATGGCGAGCTCAGCGCTGAAATCACCGAGCGCAAGCGTGCCGACGAGGCCTTGCGCGAACTCAACGAGGCGCTGGAAAGCAAGGTCGCGGCGCGCACCCTCGAACTGACGGGCGCGCGCGATGAGGCCGAGCAGGCCAACCGCGCGAAATCGGCATTCCTGGCCGCGATGAGCCACGAGATCCGCACGCCCATGAACGGCGTGGTCGGCATGATCGACGTGCTTGAACACAGCAGCCTGGATGACACGCAGGTCGAGATCGTCAAGACCGCGCGCGAGTCGGCGCATGCCCTGCTGGCCATCGTCGATGACGTGCTTGATTTCTCCAAGATCGAGGCCGGCCAGTTCCCGGTCGACAGCGAGCCGATGACTGTGGCGTCGGTGGTTGAAGGCGTGCGCGACACGCTGAACCACCTGGCCGGCAAGCAAGGTGTGGCGTTGGTGCTGTTCGCCGACCCGGCCATCCCCGAGCAACTGCTCGGTGACGCCACGCGGCTGCGCCAGGTGTTGCTCAACCTCACCGGCAACGCCATCAAGTTCAGTGGTGGGGGCGAGCGCAGCGGGCGCGTGGCGCTGCGCTCACGCTTGCTCAAGGGTGGTGCGCAGCAGGTGGAGCTGGAGTTCAGTGTGGCCGACAACGGCATCGGCATGGACCAGGCGACCCTCGCCCGGCTGTTCACCCGCTTCACCCAGGCCGACGCCGGCACCACCCGCCGCTTTGGCGGCACCGGGTTGGGGCTGAGCATCTCGCACGGCCTGGTTGAGCTGATGGGCGGCAGCATTGCGGTGCACAGTGAGCCTGGGCGCGGCTCCACCTTCAGCGTGCGCTTGCCTTTGGCGCTGCCGCTCGCCAGCGCCATGTCGGCGGCCACGGTGATGCCGCAGGCGCAAACGGCGCGGCCGCGGCATGCCGCTGTACCGCGTGCAGCGCCGTCGTGGGCACTGGCGCGCGCGCGGGGCCGGCTGATCCTGGTGGCCGAAGACAACCACGTCAACCAGAAGGTGGTGTTGCGCCAACTCGCGCTGCTGGGCTACGCGGCCGACGTGGTGGCCAACGGCTGCGAAGCGTTTGAACACTGGCAGCGGGGTGAACATGCCTTGCTGCTGACCGACCTGCACATGCCGCAAATGGATGGCTATGAATTGGCGCAAGCCATTCGTCTGGCCGAAGGCTCGCGCCCGCGCATGCCCATCATTGCCTTGACTGCCAATGCCCTGAAGGGCGAAGCCAAGCGCTGCCGCGACCTGGGCATGGATGACTACATGACCAAGCCGGTGCAACTCGCAGCGCTGCAAGCGATGCTGGACAAGTGGCTGCCGCAGGCCAGTGCGCCATCACAGTACTCGTTCACGCCCGGCGCCACGCCCAGCCCCGTGGCCTGCGTGCCCGCACTCGACGTGAGCGTGCTCAAGGCCTTGGTGGGCGATGAGCCGCAAGTCATTGCTGAATTCCTGCACGACTTTCGCATCGACGCGTTGATGGCTGTGCAGCAGATGCGCGCGGCCTTGCAGGCGCAACAACCTGCCGCAATCGAGTCGACTGCGCACCGCTTGAAGTCGTCGGCCCGCTCGGTGGGGGCATTGGCGCTGGGCGAGCTGTGTGAACGCGTCGAACACGCCGCGCAGGCGGGCCGCGTGGACACACTGGCCGAGATGTGGCCCGGGTTCGAGGCCGAGATGGCGGCGGTCCAGGCCTGCCTGCCACCGCACCAGTCTGACCAGCCAGACGTTGGAATCCGCGAGGAAGAGCGACCTTGATCGAAAAATCAGACATCACGATCCTGCTGCTCGATGACGATGCCTTCATGCTCAAGCTGCTGGGCGCCGCCCTGCGCGGCCTGGGGTTCACGCGCGTCACGGCCTGCAACAGCGGCCCAACCGCGTTGGCCTGCATCGACAGCGAAGGCGGGGTGCCGGACATGATCCTGTCGGACCTGAACATGCCCGGCATGGACGGCGTCGAGTTCGTGCGTCACCTGGTCGAGCGCCGCTATGCGGGCAGCCTGATCCTGGTCAGCGGCGAGGACGAGCGCAATCTGCAAGCGGCCGCAGCGCTGGTCAGCAGCCACCGCATCAAGCTGTTGGGGCCGCTGCGCAAGCCGGTCACGCGCCAGGCCCTGGCGGGGTTGCTCGACACCTGGGTGCCGCAGCGCGCCGGCCGGCCCACGGTGGCCAAGTGCGCCTACCCTGCGGCTGAAGTGCGCCTGGCCATCGGCCGCGGTGAACTCATGCTGCACTACCAGCCCAAGGTGGTGGTCGCGACGGGCGAGGTCACGGGCGTCGAAGCCCTCGTGCGCTGGCGCCACCCGGTGGATGGCCTGGTGTTCCCCGACCATTTCATCGGCGTGGCCGAAGAGCATGGCCTGATCCAGGATCTGACCGCCGTGGTGCTGCGCCTTGCCCTGGCCCAGGCCAGGCAGTGGCGTGACGCCGGGCTGGCGCTGCGCATGTCGGTCAATGTGTCGATGCACAGCTTGGCTGAGTTGAGCTTTCCGCAATTTGTGGCCGAACAGGCGGCGGCCGCGGGCGTGATGCCCGAGGCGGTGCTGCTGGAGGTGTCGCACGGCCGGCTGATGAAAGACCTGGGCACGGTGCTGGAGGCGCTGGCGCGTTTGCGGCTGATGGGCTTCAGTGTGTCGATCGACGACTGCGGCCATGACCACGCCTGGCTCGCCCCGTTGCGCCACGTCTCGTTCGACGAGATCAAGATCGATCGCGGTTTCGTGCACGGCGCCGGCAGCGACGCCACGCTGCGCGCGACGTTCAACGCCACCTTGAGCCTGGCACTCAGTCTGGGCCTGGACAGCGTGGCCGAGGGCGTCGAGGACGAAGACGACTGGCACTTCCTGCGGCGCACGCCGTGCGACATGGCACAGGGCGACTTCATCGCCCGGCCGATGCCCGCCCAGGCGCTGCCCGCGTGGATGCAGGCGTGGCAGGCCAGGATGGCGGACGAGCTTCAAGCCGCTGGGTAAGGGGTCGCGCCATGAACGGCGGCATCCGAACCCAAGCGGAGAATCCAGATTGCCTCGGACGACCGATCGCGCTTTCCCCCTAGCTTGAACCCAGGTGTTACCAGCGCCGGCATTGCGGCTGCTCTTGGCAGGCCGTAAGGTCTACCTATCCACGGCGCGCTGATCGGCTGAGCGCTGGCCATAGGTCGGCGATGCGGTTTCGGCGTGCCCAAAGAGGGGCAACCATGAACGTATCAGCCGCCACCCGGTTCTTCAAGCCCACCAAGCTTTTCGGCATGTTGGCCGCTGGGTTTGCAGGTGTGCGCAAACCCGCACTTCCGCGGCGGCAAGCGGCACGCCAGACAGCGCGGCGTTGGGCCCCGCTCGAAGCCATGGAGCCGCGGCTGCTGCTGGCGGCCGACCTGCTGCACACCATGACGGCGGCGAACACGAACATCACGGTGCTGTTCGACAACGCCAGTTCGGAAATACGCATCGTCGACACCGGCACGTCAGCCATCCTGGCGCAGCACGCCGCCAATGACACCGGCGTGGTGCGCATCACCGGCCGTTCGGGGGCGGATCACATCAACATCGACCTGAGCCCGGCGTTTTCTGCGCCGGTGTTCTTCATCGACAGCGACCTCCTCGACGCTGACGAGCTGCTGGTCATGGGCGCGGGCGACGTGAACTGGACGATTGACTCGCAAGGCAGCGGCACCGTTGACGCCGGCGGCGGCATCAGTTTCGCGGGTACGGAACACCTGACGGGCGACACGAACAACCGCGACACCTTCTCGCTCACCATGGGCCAAACGCTCTTGCTGGCCGGCAGCATCAACGGCGGCGCGGGCGGCTTCGACACGCTCAATGTGAAGTCCGACACCGGCATCACCTTGTCCAACACCGAGTTGGGCAACGGCAGCCCCTTCCCCCTCAGCATCGCCGGCCTTGAAAGCGCGGTGTTGAACGCACCCAGCCTGACGGCGGGCAGCGGTGCCGCATTCAACGGGCAGACTTTGCTCATCACCGGGCTGGACGAATGGACGGCGCAGGGCCCCGGTGCATTGCAGGCGGGCCAGGTGCGCCTGCCCGCTGAAAACAACCCGGTCACGGGTGCCGTGCAAGACGTGGCGCTGCTGCCGTTTGATCTGTCCAGCATGTTCATCGGCACCGTGGGCGGCGGGGTGTGGAAGAACAGCGATGTCTCGCTGAACTTTGCCGCCACCACAAGCGTGCTTGACGCCACGGCCAAGGCGCGCCTGGTGGCCATGGCTGAATTCCTGCAAGCCAACCCCGCGCTCAATGTGCAGGTCGTGGGCCACAGTGACGCCACCAGCGAGGCTGCGCTGCCCAACCTCGACCAGCAACGCGCTGACGCTGCGCGCCAGTTCCTCATCGACCACGGCATTGCCGCGGCCCGCCTGGTGGCCAGTGGCACCGACGCCACCAACCCGCTTGACGTGACCACCACCGGGGCCGGCCAGGCGCGCAACCAACGCGTCGAGCTGCTTGTCAACCACTGGGTGGCGCTGACGGATCAATTCCCGTCGCTGTCCATCAGCGCCCTGGTGGTCAGCCCCGTGCTGGCCGATGGCGTCACCGCGGTCACGGCGGCCACGCCGGCCGATCAACTGGTCATCTACGCCGGCACCGGCATCGTTTCCAGCGGCGGCACGCTGGCCAATGCCGCAGGCGCGCGCATCAACGCCGGCATCCTGAAGTCCACCGACGGCGGCGCCAGCTGGGTGCTGCTCGATCAACTGGCGGGCATGAGGATCACGGCGATCCAGGCATTGGCCAACGGCGACGTCATCGTGGCCACCGATGCCACCAGCGCCGCGGGCCTGCCCAATGTCAATGGCTTGTACCGCAGCACCAATGGCGCCTTGCGCTTCGTTGACATCGCGGCCTTGCGCCTGGCCGACACGCTCGACAACGACGGCGATGCCCTGATCGATGCGGCCGACCCCAACGAAGCCGTGTTCAACACCGCCGTCACCGACCTGGCGCTGGACCCGGGCAACCCGGCGCGCGTGTACGCTGCCGTGCCGCGTAAAGGCGTGTTCGTGAGCAACGACTCGGGCGCCACCTGGGCCGCCACGGCGCAGGCCGGCCTGGCCAACGTGGCCAATGCCACGCGCATCATGCTGGCAGTCAGCCCGACGCCGGATGTTGCAAGCGGCAACCACGTCTTGTATGTGGCGCTGATCGGCAACATCGAAACGCTGGCCGCGGCCGCGGCCGCAGGGGCCAACTCCATCGTCGTGTCGGCCAACACCATGATCGACGGCGCCTTCGGTGGCCTGGTCACCGACGACGACCGGGTGGTGATCTTCGGCTCGGGCTTCGACGGCGCCGACAACGATGCCGACGGCGCCATCGATGCGGCTGACCCGCAAGAGCGCCCCGCCACCGTTACCGACGGCATCGACAACAACAACAACGGCCTGATCGACCAGCAAGACGCGCTGGAAAGCGGCCTCAGGTCGGGTGGCCTGCGCGTGTTGTCGGTGGGGCCGGCGCTGGTCAACGGCACGCGCGTCGTCACCTTCACCGGCGGCACCACGTTGCCCCAGGCCTGGGGCGCGGGCGCGTCGGTGCTGGTGGCCAACGGTTCGAACAATCGCCTGTCGGGCGTGTTCAGGAGCACCGATCTGAGCGCCAGTTTTACCGTGCTGGCCCATCCCGGCACCGACGAAACCATTGCCAATGGCGGCTTCCACGGCATCAATCCGGGGGCCCAGGCCGACAGCCACTTCGCGATGGTCGTCGACCCGCAAAACCCCAGGGTGGTCTACATCTCTGGCGACCGCCAACCCCTCACCGTGCCCGCCAACAACCTCCTCAGCGCCACTGATTTCACCGGCCGCCTGTTCCGCTTTGATGGTGTGAGCACCTGGGCGCCGATCACTGACAGCGGTGCCAATAACACCGCCCCGCATGCCGATTCGCGCAACGGCGTGTTCCGCGGCATCCACCTGATCGATGTTGACGATGGCGGCATCTACGAGCTGCGCAACGCCGGCGACCCGGCGCGCACCTGGCGCTCGCTGAATACCGACCTGAGCCTGACCGAGTTCTACTCGCTCGCATACGACCCCGGCGCCGACGTGATCATCGGCGGTACGCAAGACGTCGGGAACGCCTTGCAATCGGCCAACGACTCACCGCTGTGGAACAACGTTACCGGCGGTGACGGCGCCGTGGTGGGCTTCAGCAGCGGGCAAACCATTTTCAGTGGCCCCAACCTCGACACCTTCACCACGGCGCGCGTAGGCCTTGCGGTGCAGTACACCGCGGGCGACCCCGCGCTGTTCCTGCCGGCGCCCACCTTCCTGGCCCAGGGCGACGTGATCCGCATCGGTGGTTTCAATGCAACCGCGGGCGCGGTGACGGCATCCACCGCCGCCGACTTGGCGACATTTGGCGCGCCGATCGGCTCGACCAAGGTGCTCATTGGCGCTGGGTTGCCGACGCAGCCTGTTGGCACCAGCCTGGACATTCGGCCTACGTTGACCGTGGCCGGCGGCATCACCAATTCGCGTTTCACCACGCCTTTCGTCGTCAACACCGTCAGCCCGCATTCGCTGCTGATCGGCACCAACGCGCTGTTCGAGTCCACCAACCTGGGCCACACCCTCACCAAGCTCGACACCGGCCTGGTCTCCAAAGACATGGGAGTCATCGGCACCATGGTCTACGGTGGCGTGGAAGCGGGCGTCAACAAACCCACGGTCATCTGGGCGGGCAGCGACCCCGGCGCTGCGGCCAATGCGCTGTGGCTGCGCAAGTCCGATGCTGCGGCGGGCAGCAAGGTCACGCGGGTGAAGACCTTCACCGACGAAGTGCCAGCCACCGCCGTGGTCGACATCGCCACCGACCCGGCCGATTGGCGGCGCGTGTTCGTGCTCGATGCACAAGGCCGCATCTGGTTCTCGCCGAATGCCGGGCAGACCAAGGTCTTCGATGCCGCCGGTGCAGTGGGCACCACCAAGGCCTGGAAGCTCATCTCGCAAGGCCTGAGCGTGCAAAACCTGCCCGGCGCAGCGTTGTTGCAGCAGATCAAAGTGGACACTGCCGCTGGCACCGATGTGGTCTTGGTCGCAGGCCAGGGCGGGGTGTTCCGCAAGATCGGCGCCGGCCCCTGGCATGAATATGGCGCGGGCTTGCCCAATGCGCAGAACTCGGTGCTCGAGCGTGTACCCGGTGCCGATGACCTGCTGCTGGTGGGCACCTTTGGCCGCGGCGCGTTCACGCTCGAAGGCGCGAGCCGAACGCTGAGCACGCCCACGGTGCTGTCGATCAAGGGCACCACCAGCGACGATGCCATCACCCTGCGCCGCAATGAAAACCAACCCTGGCTGCTCGACGTCTTCCAGTTCAAGACCGGCTCGCCCGAGCCGGCAACGCCCAGCTTCAGCGCGCCCTTCGCGACCCTCACCGCCATCAACATCGATGTCTCGGGCACGGGCAATGACGTGGTGACGATTGATGCCGCCTTCGGCACGGTGGTCACCAGCAACGCCAAGGTCACGCTCACGGGGGGTGGTGCCGCTGGCAGCGATGAACTGCACATCCTGCCCTCGAACAGCCTTGGCGACATCCTGTTCGCCGGCATCGTTGTGGGCAACGCCGCCGCAGGTTCGCAGCGCTCGGTGATTGTTGACAGCTTCCACAACATCATCACGCAAGACCTGGAGTGGACCAACCTAACCAACGTTTTCAACACGGTCGTCACCATTCCGGCGCTGCGTGCCATCGGCAACGGCATGGTTGCAATGGGCGGCGCGGTATCCGGCGAGTTGAACGAGAGCCTGGACAACACCACCTTGCCGGGCATGAGCGCGCAGTCGCTGGCGTCGGCGCTGGATGGCGTGCTCATCAACAAGCTGCGAGGCAAGGACGAATCCCTGGTCAACGTCAGCCGGGTTCGGGGCAGCGACCAGATCCAACTCGACGGTGCCGGCTCGGTGCTGCTGCGCCTGCTGAATGCCGGCGGGCTGGATATCACGGCGCTGACCAACGGCACGATGACCGATCCGCTCGCGCTGGAATTCGCACTGGAAGCGCTGGACAACGTGGCCGACAACGTGACGCTGTCGCAGATCAATCAGAACTTCGACACCAACCCCAGTCTCGACCTGCTCTACGACGTGCATGCCGTCGGCCTGCACCTCAAGGGCGTGATCGACCTCAATGTCTTCGGCATCGTCGATCTCGTGGGCTCGGCCGATGTCGACATGACGCTCGACCTGAGCGTGGCCTTCGGCATGGATTCGCTGGGCTTCTTCGTGCGCACCGCCGGCCCGGTGCTGCCCAGCATCACCGTGACCGCGCTCAACGTGAGCGGCCAGGCCGTGGCCGAGGGCCTGCTCGGCTTCCTGGGCGTGAACATGACGTCTGCCACCCTGACGCTGGACCCTGGCGCCACGCTGAAATTCAGCTTCGGCGACCCGGGCGCAGTGCCTGATGGCCTGATCCGCGCCGACGAACTGATCAACCCCGCCAACCCCGGCGCATTGGTCGACTTTGCCGCCACCAGCGACGGCGACGCCACGCCCGACCTGGTGCTCGACACCCAGCTCGAAGTCTCGGCCCTGCTGCCGGGCACCGACAGCGGCATCGTGCTGGCCACCGCGGGCGTGAAGCTGAGCTGGGCCAACATCACCAACCCGGCTGACTTCGCCATTGCCGCTGGCGCGAACGCTGGCGCCGATGTGCTGGAGTTCCTGCGCTTCATTGAAGTGAGTTCCGACGAGGTGCTGGCGCAGCTCAAGGCGCTGCGCGACAACGTTCACACGCTCACGCTTTCAGGCGACGCAAACATGGGTGTGGAAATCGCCTTCGCGCCCAGCGTGCTCGATAACCTGATCAACACGATTGACGCCTTCAACAACAACATCATCGACCCGCTGCTGAACGTGGCCGAAGGTGGATCGATCGACATCTCGGCGCAGCAGCTCGTGGTGTTGCTGGCCGAGAAGATCGGCATCGACCCGGCGGACTTCGACTTGGCCTACGACAAGGACACCGGCGAGCTGACCTGGCATCTGGCGTTTGATCACACCTTCACCGCCACACCCAAGTTGGATCTCGATTTCGACATCGCCAACGTGGCGCATGTCAGCGCCTCGGCGAATGTCGATCTCTCCGCAACCGTCGGCTTCGCGCTCGATGTGGGCGTGGATCTGGATGACCTGTTTGGTGGCGCCGCCCTGCTCGATTCATTCTTCTTCAAGGAGGCCAGCGTGCATGTGCTGGGCGACCTCGACGCCACCGGCATCAACGCCAACGCGCGCCTGGGCTTTTTGGAGGTGAAAGTCGTTAACGGCGTGTTCCATGCCAACGACATCAACCTGACGCTACCGTTCACCGACCCGGGCGCCGTGCCAGACGGGCGCATCAGCATGGCCGAGTTGTTCGGCAACCTGGGCAATCCGGGCAAGCTGGTGGGCACGCCGGTGCTCACGGGCATCTTGAGCGCATCGTTGCCACTGTCAGCCTCCGTGGGGAATCTGGTGGTGCCGGCAACGCCTCTGTCCACGCTCACCTTGAGCATGAGCAACATCGGTGACTTCTCCACCTTGCTGGTCACTGCACCCGGTTCTGACCTCGCCAAGCTGCTCGACTTCGAAAACATGAGCGCGGCCGGCTTCGTGAGCCTGCTCGGCGTGGTGTCCGATCAACTGCAAAACCTGGCCCAGACCGATACCTTCAAGAGCATCGACATTCCCTTTGTCGAAGGCGCCGTGGGCGCCGTGCTCGACTTCGCCGAATCGTTCTCGGACGGCTTGCTGTACGACGACGGCCTGGACAACAAGAAAGACGGCGCCGATCGTTTGATCACCGACCTGAACGCCGCGCTGGCCAGCGCCGAGCTGTCTTCGGTGCTCATCGTTCAAGGCATCAGCCACGGCGTGGGCGCGGGCACCAAGATCAAGTTCGAGTTGCTCGACAGCACGGTCACCGAATTCAAGATCGAAGCCGGCACGGGCGATGCCGGCGGCTTCCTCACCCTGGGCTTTGCCGCGGCTACCACCTTCGCCACCAAGCACGAAAGAACGCCTTCATCAAGCGTGCTGGCGAACAAGGCGGTGCTCAAGTTCACCCTTCGCCGCGGCCCCTTGCCGGCCGATGAAACGGTGAAGGAAGCCACGCTGGAAGCCAGCGCCACCACCGACAACACGGCCATCGGCGACGACACCGCCAAGCTGCTGCGCGCTGACAACTCGGCCACCTTCGACAGCGCCCAGGGCCTGGCCTTCCGCCTGACGCAACTGCTGGGCATCAGCGACGTGGTGCATTACGACGGCGCCACCAAGGCGCTGACGGTGGACATCGGCGAGCTCATCCCCAACGCCTCCACCACCAAAGACTTCCCGGTCAATTTCGACCTCGACCTGGGGCCGCTGCTGGAAGTGACCAGCAACTCCATCGTTCGCCTGCATGCCGACGTGGGCTTTGCGCCCACCATGGTGGTGGGCGTTTACCTGGGCAAGACCGTGCCGGGCGCGCTGTCTGATCTGGCCGGCACGACCATGCTCAACACCTTGCGTGGCGGCAAGGGTGTCGACATCAAGAGCGAAGTGGCCATCACCGGCGTGAACCCGGTGGTCACGGCCGTGCGCGACCTCTCCGGTGACGCCACTTTCACCGTCAGCCTGGGTGACGATGGCACGGTCACCACCGCTAATGCAGGCGGCACGCTGGTCATCGACACCGCGGGCGGCTTCATCGCCACGCGCAAGGTGCTGGTGGGTGACAGCGTCTTCAACCTAACCGATGGCTCCAGCGCACAGGTGACGATCGTTACCGCCACCCAGCTCACCACCACCAAACTCAGCGGTGGCAGTGACAACAAGTGGGACGCGGGCGACAAGTACGGCATCGGCCACAAGGTGGTGCTGCCGCAGTTCGCCGCCATCGCCACCGATGTGAACGCCACCAAGCTGGCCGGCGGGCAAGACGAAGTCACCATCGCGGTGAACCCCACCAACGCCAAGAACTTGATCATCGGCGTGAACGAAGGCGTGGGCATCTTCGGCAACCCCAGCGTGGACAGCGTCTGGGTCAGCCAGGATGGTGGCATGAGCTGGGTGCAGAAGGTCATCCCGCTTCCGGCCTTGCTGCCCGGCCCGCTGGGCTCGCATGGCGACCCGACCATCGTGTTCGACCGCAATGGCCGCGCCCTGTATACCCACCTCATCAACCTGAACCTGAACGGCGACGGGCACGACGGCAACAACGACGACGACCATGTGATCGCCTCAGCCGTGTCCACCGACGGTGGCCTGACCTGGACGGCGGGGCAGATCACCGTGGTCGATGCTGACGCCAGCACCGACGACAAGCAATTCGTCGCCGTTGGCCCGAAATTCGGCAACCTGAGCCAAGACCAGTTCGTCATCGTCTGGCACGAGCGCCGCGTCATTTATTCAGCCACGTCTGACGACGGCCTGGTCTGGACGGCGCCGGTGCAAGTGGGCGATGAAGTTGCGGCCGTTGTGGGCCAACTGCCCGCTGGCAATTCGATCGACTCCATTCCCGCCATCGGCCCGAACGGCGAGATCTACGTGGTGTGGGAAGACACCGGCACCGTCGGCGTGTCTCTGATGCGCTTTGACGTTTCGCTCGACGGTGGCGCCACCTGGGGCGCGGACACGACCATCTACACCGGCAACGTGAACGGCTTCCGCGACCCGTTTGCTGGCGGCCTGGGCTTTGACGGTACCGACGAGGGCACGGTCGTGCCTGACGGCTACGGCGAATATGAAATTCCGGCCCAGCCCAACCGCGGCATCTGGATGGGCTTGTCGATGGACGTTGACCGCAGCAGCGGCCCGAACCGCGGCCGCATCTATGTGGCCTTCGCCGACCAGGGCGACCTGGATAACGACGACGACGCCAACGACCCCGCCAATGCGCTTGACAACCCCGACAACGCCAGCGACCACAACAACACCGACATCTTTGTCATCGCCTCCAACAACCAGGGCGGCGCCTGGGCGGTGCTGGGCGCCACACCCAAGCGCGTGAACGACGATGTGGGCACGGCCAGCCAGTTCTTCTCGTGGCTCGACATTGACCAAGCCACCGGCAACGTGGGCGTTTCCTGGTACGACGCGCGCAACGACACCGGCGGCCTCGATTTCAATGAAGTGGACGCGACCGTTAACACCGAAGTGCAGTACTTCGCTTCATACAGCACCGACGGTGGCGTGACCTGGGCCAAGAACGTGCAGGTGGCCAACTTCAAGTCTTCCGGCAATGCCAATGCCGGCAACGACTTTGGCGACTACACCGGCATGGTCTTCGCCAACAACACCATGCACATGACCTGGGCCGACGATTCGCCCAGCGGCCTGGGCAACCCCGATGGTTTCACAGAAGTCTTCTACGACCGCATTCACCTGGGCCAAGGCACCATGGCCGGCCGCGTGGCCGACCTCAACACGGCCATTGCCAACGTGCCGGCGCTGGCCGGCAAGGTGAAGGCTGTGGCCGATGGTGAACGCCTCAGCCTGGTGGCGGTAGACCCCAGCATGCTCACCAGCTTCTCGCTGGCCGCGGGCAAGAACGATGTGGCGGTGAAGGAACTCGGCTTCCAGGCCGCGCAAAAGTCTGCCGGCCAAATGGTGGGCAGTGAGCTCATCAACTACAAGCTGCAAAGCGGCGACGCCAAATTCAAGATCACGGTCGATGGTGGCGCCACGCAAAGCCTCACGCTCTTGATGAGCAACACCACCACCAACGCCAGCATCACCGATTTGGTGGCCGACCTGGACGCCGTGCTCACCGCAGCCAGCCTGAACACCAAGCTGGTGTTCGCCAGCCAGGGCAATGCGCTGGTGCTGCGCATCAACAACTCAGCGGTGCAGAAGGTGCATTTCGAAGCCGAGCTGAGCAACCCCACCGTCATCGAACTCGGCCTGAGCGACGACATCGAGATCACCCGCGCAACGATTGATGCGGTGAAGGACGTGCCGATCGTCGTGGGCCGGTTAACGCAAGACGCAACCTTCACGGTGGGCTACACCTTCGGCGCGACCTTGCCGCCCAGCTCGACCACCACCACCGGCACCGTCACGATCTACGCTGACGACACGGCCACCAACACCAGCATCGTCAGCCTGGTGAGTGACCTGAACACGGCCTTGAAGCTGCCGGTCATCAAGTCGGCCGTGCTGAATGGTTTTGCGCCGACATCGAACCTGGTGTTCACGGTCAAGGTCAACACCGACGCCGCCAAGCCCATCACCGTGCTGGCCGCCGACATGAACGGCAACACCAGCCTGGCTGACCTGGTGGCAGACATCAACAAGGCGCTGAAAACCGCCGGCATCGACAACCAGGTGCAGGCCAAGACCTCGGGCGTCAGTGCGCTGCCGGGCCAGGCGCGCGTGAAGTTCGTGGGTGACGATGGCATCTTGGCCGCCGATGTGAAAACCTTGGTGATCACGGCGCCGGCCAACAATGCGCTGGGCTTGCCGCTCACCACCACGG
>JAYUHT010000281.1:0-4989 GCA_043766725.1 Burkholderiales bacterium
GAACACAGCCATAGCCACCGAACCCTGCCCGCCCTTACCCGGCGAGCCACAAGAAAACGGTGGGGATGTGTTTGTCCAGTTCTGTGCTGCCGCGCTGCCAGGCGGCCACGCTTTGCGTGCGCGTGCTGCCGCCGGGCCAGGTCAGGCCACTGGCCACACAAAGCTGGGTGGTGGGTGCCAATGCGGCAAGCAAGGCGTGCAGCAAAGCGGTGTTGCGGTAGGGCGTTTCGATCGCGACCTGGGTTTGCCGCGCCTGGCGCGACAAGCCATCTAACAGCTTGATGCGCGCTGCGCGGTCGGCCGCATCCACCGGCAGGTAGCCGTGAAAGCTGAAACTCTGGCCGTTCAGGCCGCTGGCCGCCAGGGCCAACGTGATGGCACTGGGCCCGGGCAACGCGCGCACAACGAGGCCGCCACGGTGTGCCGCCTGCACCAGCAGCGCGCCGGGGTCTGCCACGGCCGGCAGGCCGGCCTCCGACAGCAACCCCATGTCCTGCCCGGCCAGGGCGGGTTTGAGCCAATCAGCGGCGTCCAGCGTCAGTGCTTGTTGGATTGTTTTCGGCCCTTTGGGCGGGCGTGGCAGCTCACGAATGTCCAGCGTTTGTAGCGCCGCCATCAGCGGCACGTGCGCGGCCACGCGCTTGAGGAACAGCCGCGCGCTGCGCGCATCTTCGACCACCCAATGCTGCAGCGCCGCCGCATGCTTGAGCACGCCCAGGGGCAGGGCGTCGAGCAGGTCACCTGGCTCGGTGCCGAAGTCCAGCGCATTGGGCACCAACCACAAGGTGCCGGTGGGGCCGGCACCCGTCATGCTGAAAGCGGGTCGAGCCCGGCTTGGCGCAGCAGCGCGCAGGTGCGGATCAAGGGCAGGCCGATCAGGGCAGTGGGGTCGTCGGAATGGATCGCGGCCATCAGCGCAATGCCCAAGGCTTCCGCTTTGGCGCTGCCGGCGCAGTCGTAGGGTTGCTCGGCGCGCAGGTAGTTCTCAATCTCGGCTTGCGTCAGAGCGCGAAAACGCACCATCACCGTGGCGACGTCAGTGCGCGCAAAACCGGCGCCCTGGTGCACGACCGCCACGGCGGTGTGGAAGCGCACTTCGCGCCCGCTCATGCGCTGCAACTGCGCCACGGCGCGTGCATGATCGTGCGGCTTGCCGATGGCCTGGCCGTCGAGTTCGGCCACTTGGTCGGAGCCGATCACCACCGCGTGTGGTTGCGTGTTGGCCACCGCGCGGGCCTTGGCCAAGGCCAGGCGCAGGGCGAGTTCTCCTGGCAATTCACCTTGCTGCAGGCTTTCATCTACAGCGGGGGCCAGCACTTCGAAGGGCAGGCGCAGGCGTTGCAACAGCTCGCGGCGGTAGGGCGAGGTCGAGGCCAGGATCAGCGGTGGGGGCATGCGCGGAATTGTCCCTGACTACACTTGCGCGATGAGCCCGCCCGCCCACCACCCACGCCACCTCGACGTAGCCGCCCTGGCCGCTGAAGGCGGCGCGGTGAGCGGCGAATGGCCATTGGCCGGCCTGAAGCGATTGTTGGCGGTGGGCGATGCCTTGCCGCTGGCACATTGGCCGGCGCCCCAACTCGTGCCTTGGCGCGCCAGCGGCACGCTGCGCCCGCTACCCGGTACTGGCGCCAAAGTGCGCCTGACCTTGCACGCGCAATGCACGGCAGCGTTGACCTGCCAGCGTTGCCTCGGGCTGCTGCTGTTGCCGGTGGACGTGCGGCGCGAGTTTTACTTCGTTCCCGGTGAAGAGGTGGCGGCAAAACTGGACGACGAGATCGAACAAGACGTACTCGAACTGACGCCCGCCCTCGACCTGCGCGAGTTGACCGAAGACGAGTTGATCCTCGCCCTGCCGCTGGTGCCCCGGCATGAAGACTGCACCTTGGTGCTACCGGCGCAGGACGGCAGCGCCGCGGGCGACGATCACCCCTTTGGGGTGCTGGCCCGGCTGTTGCCGCCGGCCGGCACAGCCTGAATGGCCGGCGACGCTTGGGCGGGTGTTAGAATCATCGGCTTTGCTGGTTGGGCGCAGGGTTGCCGAGCATTTCCACAACCCGGTGAAAGCTGGAACACTCAGCTAGAACACCCTGTCGGGCCCCGCTGCGCAGTACTTGCCGTCGCCACTGTGGGCACCGTTTTTTCAGGGTCGATGCCGGCAATCGACCACTGTGCCCACCGCACCCCTTGCAGGAGTTTTGACATGGCCGTTCAACAGAACAAGAAGTCGCCGTCCAAGCGCGGCATGCACCGCTCGCACAATGCGCTGCATACACCAGGCACGGGCCTGGAACCCACCACCGGCGAGGTGCACTTGCGTCATCACATCAGCCCGACGGGTTTTTACCGGGGCCGCAAGGTGTTGAAGACCAAGGCTGACGCCTGATTTGCCGTTCGCTGCGTTCACTGAGCGCCGCGATGCCTGGGCAACCGGCCTGCCGCGCTTGGCGTTACGCAGGCCCCTCTGACAACGTGCTGCCGCTGTGACTGCTGCTGCCCACCCGACACCGCTGAGCCCGGTCCGCCTAGCGGTGGATTGCATGGGTGGCGACCATGGCCCAGCCGTTACGCTGCCGGCCTGTCTAGCTTTCCTGAAAACCCACCCTGACGCCCATGTGGTGCTGGTGGGCACGGCGCCCGCCATCGAAGCCGCCCGGCATTGGCCGCGCTGCACGTTGGTGGCGGCCAGCGAAGTGGTGGCAATGAACGACTCCGTCGAGGTGGCCTTGCGCCGCAAGCGCGACTCGTCGATGCGCGTGGCCATCGGCCAACTCAAGCGCGGCGAGCCGGGCCAGTCCAGCGCGGCCGATGCCTGCGTCTCGGCCGGCAACACGGGGGCCTTGATGGCCGTGGCGCGCTACGTGCTCAAGACGCTGGAGGGCATTGAACGCCCGGCCTTGGCCACGGTGTTGCCCAACCGTTTGGGCGGCTACACCACGGTGCTCGACCTGGGTGCCAATGTTGATTGCAGCGCTGAGCACCTGTTGCAGTTCGCGATCCTGGGCAGCGCGCTGGTGGCCGCGGTCGATGGCAAACAAGACCCGAGCGTGGGCCTGCTGAACATCGGCGAAGAAGCCACCAAGGGCAGTGAAACCATCAAGCGCGCCGGCGAGCTGCTGCGCGCCGCCGCGGCTGACGGCCAGATCAACTTCCATGGCAATGTGGAAGGTGACGACATCTTCAAAGGCAGCACCGACATCGTGGTGTGCGACGGCTTCGTGGGCAACGTGGCGCTCAAAACAGCCGAAGGCGTGGCCACCATGCTGGCCGAATTCATGCGCCAGGAGTTCAGCCGCAACCTGCCCAGCAAGTTTGCCGCGCTGCTGGCCCTGCCGGTGCTCAAGCGCTTGAAGAACCGCATGGATCACCGCCGCTACAGCGGTGCTGCGCTGCTCGGCTTGCGCGGCCTGGTTTTCAAGAGCCACGGTTCGGCTGACGCCTTTGCCTTCGAGCATGCGCTGCAGCGTGCCCACGACGCTGCGCGCAACCGCCTGCTCGACCGCGTGAACGACCGTATGGCCCTGCGCGCGGTGCCATTGGCCGGGCCCGATGCATCGGTGCAAGCGGCTTGAAGGCACGCCGATGAATTCAGCGCCGCGCTTTTCACGCATCACCGGCACCGGCAGCCACCTGCCGCCGCGCCGCGTGAGCAACGCCGACCTGGTGGCCGACCTGGCCACGCGCGGCATCGAGACCAGCCATGAGTGGATCGTCGAACGCACCGGCATTCACGCGCGCCACTTTGCCGCCGACGGCGTGACCTGCAGCGACCTGGCCCTGCCCGCTGCGCAGGCGGCGCTGGCCGCGGCCGGGGTGGCGGCGGACGAGGTCGACCTCATCATCGTGGCCACCTCCACGCCCGACATGGTGTTCCCGTCAGCGGCGTGCGTGTTGCAAAACAAGCTCGGCATCAACGGCTGCGCGGCGTTCGACGTGCAGGCCGTGTGCTCGGGCTTTGTGTATGCGCTCACGGTGGCCGATTCGATGATCCGCACCGGCAGCGCACGCTGCGCCTTGGTGGTGGGCGCCGAAGTGTTCTCGCGCCTGCTCGACTTCAACGACCGCACCACCTGCGTGCTGTTCGGCGACGGCGCCGGCGCCGTGGTGCTGCAGGCCAGCGCCACGCCGGGCATCCTGGCCAGCGAGCTGCACGCCGATGGCCGGCACGTCGGCATCTTGTGCGTGCCCGGCAGCGTGGCCGGCGGCCGGGTCACGGGCGACCCCTTGCTCAAGATGGACGGTCCGGCCGTCTTCAAGCTCGCCGTGGGCGTGCTTGACAGCGCGGCCCGCGCCGTGTTGGCCAAGGCCGGCAAGAGCGAAGGTGATCTGGATTGGTTAATTCCCCACCAGGCCAACATCCGCATCATGCAGGCCACGGCGCGCAAGCTGCGTTTGGACATGAGCAAGGTCATCGTTACCGTGGCCGAGCATGGCAACACCTCGGCCGCGTCGATTCCCCTGGCGTTGGACCATGGCGTGCGCAGCGGCCGGGTCTTGCCGGGTGATACCGTCATGCTCGAGGGCGTGGGCGGCGGCTTCACCTGGGGCGCCGTGCTGCTCGATCTTTAGCCACCACCATGACCGCATTCGCTTTTCTCTTTCCCGGCCAGGGCTCGCAAGCCGTGGGCATGCTCGATGCCTGGGGTGGACATGCTGCCGTGAAGGCCACGCTCGATGAAGCCTCGCTGGCGCTGGGTGAAGACATCGCCCGCCTCATTCACGAAGGCCCCAAGGAGCAACTCGATCTCACCACCAACACCCAGCCGGTGATGTTGACCGCTGCAGAGGCGTGTTATCGCGCCTGGCTGGCCGAAGGCGGTGCCGCGCCGGCCGTGCTGGCCGGCCACTCGCTGGGCGAGTACAGCGCCCTGGTCGCCGCAGGTTCGCTGACGCTGGCCGATGCACTGCCGCTGGTGCGCTTCCGCGCGCAGGCCATGCAGCAGGCGGTCCCCGTAGGCGCGGGCGCCATGGCCGCCATCCTGGGTCTGG
>JAYUHT010000282.1:0-13128 GCA_043766725.1 Burkholderiales bacterium
TTTCTGGAGCTGGCGCGAACGCATGTACGGCGTTGCCGGGCGCATCGGCCCCGCAGCGCTACGGGCCATCGCCGCCCAGCTTTACGCCGAGCTGCTGGCTGGCGGCTACACGCAGGTGTGCGAGTTCCACTATCTTCAGCATGCCGAAGACGGCACGCCTTACGGCGACCCGCTCACCTTGAGCTGGGCGCTGGCCGATGCCGCCGCGCAGGCCGGCATCGGCCTGACCCTGCTGCCCGTGCTGTACGAACGCGCCGGCTTCACACAGCCCGCGCTGCGTGCCGAACAGCGCCGCTTCGCGGCCGATGCGGCGGCGGTGCGCCGGCTGCACGCCGGCATCACGGTGGCGCAGCGGCCGCTGGTGAACGCTGGCGTGGCGGTGCATTCGCTGCGCGCGGCGCGGCCCGAATCGATCACCGAACTCACACGCAGTCTTGGCGATGTGCCCATCCACATTCACGTGGCCGAGCAAACCGCCGAAGTGGACGACTGCTTGAGGGCCACCGGCTGCCGCCCACTTGAATGGTTAACCCGCCACGCGGGCCTGGACACACGCTGGCAACTCGTGCACGCCACCCACAGCGCGCCAGCGGAAATTGCAGCCGTGGCGCGCAGCGGCGCCGGCGTGGTGCTGTGCCCCAGCACCGAGGCCAACCTGGGCGACGGCGTGTGCGACCTGGCCGGCTGGCTGAATGCCGGTGTGCCAATGGCGTTGGGCTCCGATAGCCACGCCACGCGCGACTGGGCCGAGGAGCTGCGCCTGCTCGAATACGGCCAACGCCTGGCGCGGCGGCAGCGCAACATCGCCGCCAGCCCAGGGGAACCGGCCGCGGCGGCGCGCCTGTACAAGCGCGTGTTAGCGGGCAGCGGCCGGGCGGCCGGGTTCACGCCATGGGGCTTGCAGGCCGGTGCGCGGGCCGATCTGCTGGTGGCCGACGCACAAGCCGCGCCGCTGCTCGGTGTGCCGGCCACGCACCTGCTCGACGCGATGGTTTTTTCCAGCCCCTCGCGCCTGTGGCGCGAGGTGATGGTGGCCGGGCGCTGGGTGGTGCGAGACCATGCCAGCGTGGCCGGGCCCGAAGCAGCCAGCAACTTCAAGCAGGCCATGCAAGACTTGTGGGGCCGGTGACGGCCTCACAGAGTTCGATCCTCAGCCCGTCAAGCCTGCACCACGCCGGCGGCGCGCCACAAAGCCCAGTGCCAGCAGGCCCATGGCCATCAGCGCGTAGGTTTGAGGCTCGGGCACTGCCACAGCCACCTCCACGGTCAGCGGCGTCATCGTGCCGGTGAAGGAGCCGGCGGCAGAAAAGGTCAGGCCGGTGATGAAGGCCGTGGCGTTGGCCGGGTCGAGCATGGCCGAGGTTTCGATGCCGGTCACGTCGAACGCGCCCACGCCGCCTTCGGGAAAGAAGAAC
Source organism: Burkholderiales bacterium (assembly GCA_043766725.1). Taxonomy (GTDB): domain Bacteria; phylum Pseudomonadota; class Gammaproteobacteria; order Burkholderiales; family Burkholderiaceae_C; genus Rubrivivax. The sequence continues at coordinate 1,416 of JAYUHT010000282.1, forward strand.
TGAACGCCTTGGTCGAGCGACACGGACTGCGACCCGGCCAGGGTGCTGAAGCTCAGCGTGTACTTGCCGTCGCCAATGTTGGGCAGCAATACAGAACGGAAATTCGGGTTGCCCGCGCCAATGGCGTACTTGTAGCCGATGGCCACCAGCGGGTCGATGAAGGTGGTGCTCGATGGGCCCACGCTTGCAACCGAGAAGTTGTAAACACCGGCATCGACGGTGGGCAAGTGCACGGACAGCGGTGCCCCGGCAGCCAACGGTGTGAAGGCGAAGTAGGAATTCGAGCGGCGCAGGATCTGTGCGTTGTTATTGGTGAAAACCACGTCGCCGCGAGTATCGACTAGCTGGAAGTTGATGGTGTAGTTGCCACCGGTGGCCAGGGCCAGGCCGGTGCTCAGCGTGGCCGGCAGCGTGTACGAGCCTGTCGTGGGGTTGACAGCCACGCTGTGGATGATGTCCACAGCACCCGTGACCGGGTTGACCTTGCTCTTGTCAAACACCTGAACCCGGATGCCATCTGGCGTGAAACCGCCCGGGACAACCCATGAAATGGTAGGTGTGCTGCCGGTGCCGCTGATCGTGACCGACACCGGGAAGGGAACCTTCTGCTCGGCGCCGAACAAGGTGGGCGTGGCCACCGAAAGGGTGTCGGTGCCGCGCGCGAAGTTGAGTGTCCACGCCCCCAGCCGATCGGCAGAAAACGCCGGCGCCCTAGCGCAAAAATTCGGGTCCACCGTGAGCGGGCTGCATGGAAAGGGGTCAGCGCTGAAGCCAGTGGGCGCGTACAGGAACCCCATCGAGACGCCAGCCGAGCCACCAACAATGCCGGCCCCCAGTTGCACCCGGTCGCCGGGCGTCACGCTCACGTCATTGGCACCGCGCGTGTCGCGAAAAATGTTGATGGTGTTGGGCACCAGCGAGATCGGCTGGGCCTGGGCCCACGGTGCAGTGGTGGCCAAGACGGCGAGCAGGAACAGGCTTGTGGGCGTGCGTTGCATGATGATCCTCCTTTGAAATGGTGGTTGTGCCATGTGCAGTATGAACATCGGGTCGCGCCAGCACCCCCCCCATACATGTGGTTTCGGCCGGGCGTTTACCCGAAGTGCCGCCGCAGCAATTCCCCGAGCAACGCCAGGCACTGCTCCAGCAGCGGCCCGCGCGCGCGTTGCGCCGAAGTGGCCAACCACAGCTTGCTGCTCAATCCGGGGCGGCCCTTGGCGTTGCCAATCGGCCGGGCCTGCAACCGCGCCTCATGCTCGCTGCCGCGCAGGGCGTTCAGGCTCAGCACCGCGTGCATCTGACCTTGCGCCGCCAGCTCCAGCATGGCGGCCACGCTTTCGATTTCCAGCGCCACCCGTGCGCGCACGCCCGCAGCGGCCATGGCTGCTTCCAACAGCATGCGAATGGAATGCGGCCGGCTGGGGATGACCAGCTCACACTTGGCTAACTGTTCAAATGAGACGGCCGGGCCGATCAGCCTTTGTGCAGCCACCTTGCGGCGCGAGACCAGGTACAGCGGCTCGTCCAGCACCGGCTGCAAGTCGATCAAGGGCGAGGGCGTGACGTTGTAGACCACCGCGCAATCGACCCGCCCGCTGGCCAGCCATTCCAGCGCGTAGGCACTCAAGGTTTCCACCACGCTCAGTTGAGCGCCCGGGAAGCGCTCACGAAACGCCGCCACCAGCGGCGTGGTGAGCCGGCGCCCCACGGTGGGCGGCAACGCCAGCGTGATGCGGCCGGTGGCGGCGCCGCGCTGCGCTTCCAGATCGAGCCGGGCGCGCTGCACTTGCAGCAAGATGCCGCGCGCATGCTCCAGCAGGCGCTGCCCCGCTTCAGTCAGCGTGGCACCACGGCCGTTGCGCAGCAGCAGCGGCTGGCGCAGTTCCACTTCGAGCAGGCGCACCTGGCGGCTCAGTGCCGGCTGCGCCACGTGCAGCACGGCCGCGGCGCGCGTGAAGCCGCCCAGCTCGGCCACCTGAACGAAGTATTCAAGCTGCTTTAAGTCCATGCCGAATTCGAATAGCTGCTAGATGAGCCATGCCATTGATGAATGCTTGATCTTATTCAAGAATCCCGCCTCGCCGCGCCGGCCTGCCCCGTGCGCCGGCAAAATCACCCGCCCACCGAACCACCTCGCCAAACAGCAAGGAGCCGCCTGTGATCATCGACTGCCATGGCCACTACACCACCGCACCGAAGGCGCTGGAAACTTGGCGCAACGCTCAGGTCGCCGGCATCAAAGACTCGGCTCTGAAGCCGCGCGTGGCCGACTTGAAAATCAGCGACGACGAGCTGCGCGAAACCATTGAGCAAAACCAGCTCAAGCTGATGAAGGAACGTGGCAGCGACCTGACACTGTTCAGCCCGCGCGCCAGCTTCATGGCCCACCACATTGGCGACTTTGAGGTGAGCAGCACCTGGGCGGCCATCTGCAACGAGCTGTGCTATCGCGTGGCCCAGCTCTTCCCGGCGCACTTCGCGCCCGTGGCCATGCTGCCGCAAAGCCCTGGGGTGGACCCTGCCAGCTGCATTCCAGAACTGGTGAAGTGCGTGGAGCAGTTCGGCAACGTGGGCATCAACCTCAACCCCGACCCTTCCGGCGGGCACTGGACCTCGCCCCCGCTCACCAGCAAACACTGGTACCCCATTTACGAAAAAGTGGTGGAGTTCGACCTGCCGGCCATGGTGCACGTGAGCACCAGTTGCAACGCCTGCTTCCACACCACCGGCGCGCACTACATCAACGCCGACACCACGGCCTTCATGCAGATGCTGGAGGGTGACTTGTTCAAAGACTTCCCCACGCTGCGCTTCATCATTCCGCACGGCGGTGGCGCGGCGCCCTACCACTGGGGCCGCTACAAGGGCCTGGCGCAGATGCTGAAGAAGCCGCACATCAACGAGCACCTGCTGCACAACGTGTACTTCGACACCTGCGTCTATCACCAGCCGGGCATTGACTTGCTGACCAAGGTGATCCCGATCAAGAACGTGATGTTCGCCAGCGAAATGATCGGCGCAGTGCGCGACATCAACCCCGACACCGGCTTCCAGTATGACGACACCAAGCGCTACATCGAGGCCGCTGCGCTCACGGCCGCCGAACGCCACGCCATCTACGAAGGCAATGCGCGGCGCGTGTTCCCGCGCCTGGATGCACAACTCAAAGCAAAGGGGCTGTAGCCATGTTTGAACTCGGAGTCGTCTATCGCAACATCAGCCGCACCGACGCCGCCATGGCCGATGCGCTGGCGCCGCTGGGCAGCGCCACGGTGCATGAAGCCATGGGCCGCGTCGGCTTGATGCACACCTACATGCGGCCTATCTACGCCGGCGCGCAGGTGTCGGGCACGGCCGTGACCGTGCTGGTGCACCCGGGCGACAACTGGATGCTGCATGTGGCGGCCGAACAAATCCGCCCCGGCGACGTGGTGGTTGTGGCCTGCACGGCCGACAACAGCGACGGCTTCTTCGGCGACCTGCTGGCTACCAGCTTCAAGGCCCGCGGCGCGCGCGCGCTGATCATCGACGCGGGTTGCCGCGACGTGAAGACACTCACCGAAATGGGCTTCCCGGTCTGGAGCAAGGCCATCAGCAGCAAGGGCACGGTGAAGTCCACACTGGGGTCGGTGAACATCCCGGTGGTGTGTGCCGGCATGCTGCTCACACCCGGCGACGTGGTGGTGGCCGACGACGACGGCGTGGTGGTGGTGCCGCGCACGATCGCCGCCAAGACCCTGGCCGCGGCCACCGAGCGCGAGGCCAACGAAGGCGCCAAGCGCGCCAAGCTGGCCACCGGCATCCTGGGGCTGGACATGTACAACATGCGTCCCGGGCTTGAGAAAGCTGGCCTCAAGTACATCGACTGATGTCTTGCTCATGACGTCCGTTGCATTCGTCGGCTATGGCGAGGTCGGCCGCACTTTGGCCGAAGACCTGCGTGCGCAAGGCGTTGCGGTGTGCACCTTCGACATCAAACTGCACACTGAAGCAGGCGTTGCCATGCGCGCCAACGCGGCGCAGCACGGCGTGTTGCTGGCGGCCTCGCATGCCGCCGCCGTGCAGCAGGCCGAGTTGGTGATTTCATGCGTGACGGCGAGCCAGACTGTTGCCGTGGCCCAGGCCTGCGCACCAGGCTTGCGCGCGGGCAGCTACTTTCTCGACTTCAATTCCGCCTCGCCCGGCGCCAAGATCGCCGCGGCCGCACTGGTGAACACCAGCGGCGCGCGCTACGTGGAAGGCGCGGTGATGACCTCGCTGCCGCCTTACCGCATTAAGGTGCCGTTGCTGCTGGGCGGGCCCGATGCGGCGGCGCTGCTGCCCAGGCTCGACGCACTGGGTTTCAGTGCCAAGGTGGCGAGCGACAAACTCGGCGTGGCCTCGGCCACCAAGATGTGCCGCAGTGTGATGATCAAAGGGCTGGAGGCCATGGTCATTGAAAGCTTCACGGCGGCGCGTGCCTATGGCGTGGAAGACGCGGTTCTGGCTTCGTTGCAAGAAACCTTTCCTGGCTTGGACTGGGAAAAGCAGGGCGCGTATTTTTTCCAGCGCGTGATTGAACATGGCCGCCGGCGCAGTGAAGAAGTGTTCGAAGTGGCGCAAACCGTGCGCGATGCCGGCCTGCAAGCCTTCAGCTCAAGCGGCACCGCGCAACGCCAAGCCGAGATGGCCGATTGGGCCGATGCCGGCTGGTTTGGCGCCAAGGGCGAGGCCGGCTTTGCGCGCAGCAGCGATTGGCGCGTGGAAGCTGACCGCATCCTGGCCCATTTGAAGAAAGCATGACATGACGTTCGAGAAAACTCCCGGCTGGCTCGATTGGTACGCCGGCCCCACCAAACCGCAGTTCAAATTGCCGCCCGGCAGCGTCGATGCGCATTGCCATGTCTTCGGCCCTGGCCATGAATTCCCGTTCGCGCCCGAGCGCAAGTACACGCCTTGCGATGCCAGCAAGCAGCAGCTTTATGCGCTGCGCGACCACCTCGGTTTCGCACGTAATGTTGTTGTGCAGGCCACCTGCCACGGCGCCGACAACCGGGCCATGGTGGATGCCTGCACTTCATCCAAAGGCAAGGCGCGCGGCGTGGCCACGGTGCGGCGCAGCGTGACAGACCGCGAGCTGCAAGACATGCATGCGGCCGGTGTGCGCGGCGTGCGCTTCAATTTCGTCAAGCGGCTGGTCGACTTCACGCCCAAAGACGAGTTGATGGAGATTGCCGCACGCATCAAGCCGTTAGGCTGGCATGTCGTGATCTACTTCGAGGCGGTGGATCTGCCCGAGCTGTGGGACTTTTTCACCGCGCTGCCCACCACCGTGGTGGTCGATCACATGGGCCGGCCTGATGTCAGCCTGCCCGTTGATGGGCCGCAGTTCCAGTTGTTCGTGAAGCTCATGCGTGAGCACACCAACATTTACAGCAAGGTGAGCTGCCCCGAACGTTTGAGCGTGACCGGCCCGAATGCCCTGAATGGTGAACGCGCGGCGTACCGTGACGTGGTGCCTTTTGCCCGGCACATCGTCGAGACCTTCCCCGACCGCGTGCTGTGGGGCACCGATTGGCCGCACCCCAACTTGAAGAACCACATGCCCGATGACGGCCTGCTGGTCGACTTCATTCCCCACATCGCCACAACACCCGCGCCGCAATACCAGCTGCTGGTGGCCAACCCGATGAAGCTGTATTGGCCAGAAGAAGCCTGAACTGAAAGCCCACGATGAACAAACTTTCACTCTTGACGCTGACCAGCCTGCTGGCCGCTTGCACCGCGCCCGGCCCGCTGACCTTGCCCCTGGCAGGCGTAGACGCGCAAGCCACCTGCGCCGGCCTGCAAGGCGCCACGTTCGACGCCGCCACCATGCTGTTGCCCAGTGGCGCGGCCAGCATTGACTCTGCCACCTGGCAAGCCGCCAGCGCGGTGGCCGTGGCTGAGCGCGCGCCCACGCCGGCCGCTCGTATCACGCCGGCCGCGCCGGCTTTTTGCAAGCTGCTGGGGCGCATCGCGCCGGTCAACGCCGGCACGCCGCCCATTCACTTTCAGCTTAACTTGCCGGCACAGTGGAACGGCCGCAGCCTGCAATTCGGCGGCGGCGGCTTCAACGGCGTGCTCATCAGCGGCCAGGCCTTGCCGCCGGCTGCGCGCTTTGATGAGCCCGGCCCTCTGGCCAGCGGCTACGCCACGGTGGGCACCGATTCCGGCCACCAGAACCAGCCTGGCGAAGCGCCGCAGGCCTTTGCCGCGAACGACGAAGCCTTTGTGAACTTCGCCCATGCTTCGTACAAAAAGGTGCGCGAACTCTCGGTGGCCATCATGAAGCGGGCTTACGGCCGCGCGCCAGAGAAGCTGTACTTCATGGGCAGCAGCGAAGGCGGGCGCGAGGGCCTGACCATGGCGCAGCGCTACCCCGAAGCCTTTGACGGCATCTTCAGCCGCGTGCCAGTGATCAACTGGACGGGCCTGATGCATGCGAGCAACCGCGCCGGCCTGATCACCCTGGGCGATGCCTGGCTGCGCCCGGCCCAAGTGAAGCTGATGCACGACGCCGTGCTGGCCGCCTGCGATGCGCGCGATGGCCTGCAAGACGGCATCGTTTCAGACCCTGTCGGCTGCAAACGCCTGTTTGATGTGGCCAGCCTGCGCTGCACGCCCAGCGCCGCGCCCGATGCCTGCTTGAGCGAGACGCAAATACGAGCCGTGCAAGCCCACCATTCGGCCTACCGCTTCCCGTTCGCACTGGCCAACGGCGTGAGCGAATACCCTGGCTGGGGCGTTTCCGGTGAAGACACGCCACCTGCCGGCCCCACTGGCGGCTGGCGGGCCTGGTTCACCGGCGGCTCGGCCCCCACACAACCGGCCAAGCCCGACAACGGCATCAACTGGTTCTACGGCAGCGGCGCGCTGCGCCACATTTTTGTGCGCGACGCGAATGCCGATGTCACGAAGTACAAGCCGCAAGACCACGCCGCGCGCGTGCGTGAAGTCTCGGCCCTGATGGATTCCACCAACCCGGATTTGAGCGCCTTCCATGCCCGCGGCGGCAAGCTCATCGTCATGGAATACATGGCCGACTACGCGCAAAGCCCGTACGCCGGCATTGGCTATGTGGAGTCGGTTCAGGCTCGCTTGGGTAAGCCCACCACGGATCAGTTCCTGCGCCTGTACACCGCGCCGGGCGTGGACCATGTGGGCAGCGGCGCGCCGGCCAACGTGAACATGCTGGGTGCCCTGGCTGATTGGGTGGAACGCGGCAAGGCGCCCAGTGGCTTGCAGGTGGTGGAACAGATCGTGCGCGCGCCCTTCACCATCACCCGCGCGCGCCCGCTGTGCGAATGGCCGCTGCTGCCGCGCTACCAGGGCGGTGATGTCTACAGCGCCGCCAGCTTCAGCTGCGCACCCTGAATCGGAGCCCGACATGGCCCTGAACAAACCTTATCTCGACGTGCCCGGCACCACCATCTTCGATGCCGAACAAAGCCGCCTGGGCTATCACCTGAACCAGTTCTGCATGAGCCTGATGAGGTGCGAGAACCGCACCCGCTTCAAGGCTAACGAACGAGAATACTTGAATGAATGGCCCATGACTGAAGAGCAAAAACAGGCCGTGCTGGCGCGGGACCTGAACTGGTGCATCCGCCTGGGCGGCAACATCTACTTCCTGGCCAAGATCGGCGCGACTGATGGCAGGAGCTTCCAACAAATGGCCGGCAGCATGACCGGCATGACCGAAGAGGAATACCGCAGCATGATGATCGCCGGCGGCCGTTCGGTTGAAGGCAACCGCGTCGTGGGCGAAGACGGCACGGCCCAGGCGCATCGGCAGCCACAAGGGGCGGCGGGGCAGAAAGTGAACCACTGACATGGCCCGCATCAGCGCATCCGTCTACACCAGCCACGTGCCCGCCATCGGCGCGGCGATCGACCTGGGCAAGACCCACGAACCCTATTGGCAGCCGCTGTTCAAGGGCTACGAATTTTCCAAGCAGTGGATGAAGGACAGCAAACCTGACGTCATCTTCCTGGTCTTCAACGACCATGCCACGGCCTTCAGCCTGGAGATGATTCCCACCTTCGCCATCGGCACCGCGGCGCAATACCAGCCGGCCGACGAAGGCTGGGGGCCGCGGCCGGTGCCGGTGGTGCAAGGTCACCCTGACCTGGCCTCGCACATCGCGCAAAGCGTGATCCAAGACGACTTCGACCTGACCATCGTGAACAAGATGGATGTCGATCATGGCTTGACCGTTCCGTTAAACCTGATCTGCGGCTCACCCGCGCAGTGGCCTTGCCCGGTGATCCCGTTCGCGGTGAACGTGGTGCAGTACCCGGTGCCTTCGGGCAAGCGCTGCTTCCAGCTCGGCCAGGCCATCGGCCGTGCCATTGCCAGCTACGACGAGCCGCTGAACGTGCACATCTGGGGCACCGGTGGCATGAGCCACCAGCTGCAAGGGCCACGCGCCGGGCTGATCAACCGCGAGTGGGACAACCGCTTTCTAGACCGCTTGATCAACGAACCCGAAGCCCTGGCGCAGGTGCCGCACATTGAGTACGTGCGCGAGGCCGGCAGCGAAGGCATCGAACTGGTGATGTGGCTCATCGCGCGGGGCGCGATGTCCGATTGCTCGCGCGGCGCCAAGGGCAGCACGCCACCCAATGTGGCGCACCGTTTCTATCACGTGCCGGCGTCGAACACGGCCGTTGGCCACCTCATTCTGGAAGACCAAGCATGACCATCAAAGTCGCCCTCGCCGGTGCCGGCGCCTTCGGCATCAAGCACCTCGACGCCATCAAACTGATCGCCGGCGTGGAAGTCATCTCGCTCGTTAGCCGCGAACTGGGCAAGACCCAGGAAGTGGCCAGCAAGTACGGCATCAAACACGTGAGCACTGATCTGGCCGATGCGCTGGCTGTCAAAGAAGTTGACGCCGTCATCTTGTGCACGCCCACGCAAATGCATGCCGCGCAGGCCGTGGCCTGCATGAAGGCGGGCAAGCATGTGCAGGTGGAGATTCCCCTGGCCGACAGCCTGCGCGACGCCTACCGCGTGGTGCAAATGCAAGAGAACACGGGGCTGGTGGCAATGTGCGGCCACACGCGGCGCTTCAACCCCAGCCACCAGTTTGTGCACAACAAAATTGCGGCCGGTGAATTCAACATCCAGCAGATGGATGTGCAAACCTATTTCTTCCGCCGCAGCAACATGAACGCCCTGGGCCAGGCGCGCAGTTGGACGGACCATTTGCTGTGGCACCACGCCGCCCACACGGTGGACTTGTTCGCCTACCAGGCGCGCAGCCCCATCGTGCGCGCCAACGCCGTGCAAGGCCCCATCCACCCCGGGCTGGGTATCGCCATGGACATGAGCATCCAGTTGAAGGCGGCCAGCGGCGCGATCTGCACGCTGAGCTTGAGCTTCAACAACGACGGCCCGCTGGGCACCTTCTTCCGCTACATCGGCGACACCGGCACCTACCTGGCGCGCTACGACGATTTGTTCAACGGCAAGGAAGAGAAGATTGATGTCTCGAAGGTGGCCGTGTCGATGAACGGCATCGAGCTGCAGGACCGCGAGTTCTTTGCCGCCATCAAGGAAAAGCGCGAGCCCAATGCCAGCGTGGCGCAGGTGCTGCCCTGCTATGAGATCTTGCATCAGCTCGAAACGCAGCTCGCATGACGACGCCACGCCGCATCGGCCCGTTCAGCGTCGCGCCCATCGGCCTGGGCTGCATGAACCTGAGCCACGCCTACGGCAAGCCGCCCTCGGCAGAGCAAGGCGAACAATTGCTGAAGGGCGCGCTCGATGCCGGTGTGACGCTGTTCGACACCGCCGCGCTGTACGGCTTTGGCGCCAATGAAGCCCTGCTGGGCCGGGTGCTGAAGGGCGAGCGCCGGCGCATCACGCTGTGCAGCAAGGGTGGCCTGGCGGGCGTGCAGTTCGACGATGGCATGAAGCGGGTGATCGACGGCACACCGAAAGGCATTCGGCGCCATTGCGAAGACAGCCTGCGCCGGCTGCAAACCGATGTCATCGACCTGTACTACCTGCACCGCTGGCACAAGGCCGTGCCGATTGAAGACAGCGTGGGCGAAATGAGCCGGCTGCTTGAGCAAGGCAAGGTGCGCGCCTTGGGTTTGAGCGAAGTGAGTGCCGCCACGCTGCACCGCGCGCACGCCGTTCACCCCATCAGCGCCGTGCAAACCGAATATTCGCTGTGGACGCGCAACCCCGAAATTGCGGTGCTCCAAGCCTGCAAGGAAATCGGCGCCGCTTTCGTGGCGTTCAGCCCGGTGGCGCGCGCCTTTCTCACCGGCACGCTGCGCAGCGTGAGCGGCCTGCACGACAAGGACATCCGCCGCGGCATGCCGCGCTTCGAGCCGGCTAACTATGCAGAGAACTTGGCTCTGTTGCCGGCGTATGAGGCGATGGCGCAAGAGGCCGGCTGCACGCCCGCGCAACTGGCGCTGGCCTGGCTGCTGCACCGCGGCGCGCATGTGCTGCCCATTCCCGGCACCACCTCATTGGCGCACCTTGAAGAAAACCTCGGTGCGGAGAGTGTGAGCCTGTCACCCGGTTTGATGGCGCGGCTGGATGCCCACTTCGCACCACCGGCGATTCGCGGCAACCGCTACAACGCGCAGGCGCAAAGCGAAGTGGATACCGAGGTGTATACGCCGGCCTGAGGTCAACGCCACGTGCGCCGCACCGCTGCGCTGCGGCGCTCCCAGGCCAGGGCCAGCAGGCCCATCAAGGCAGCCGCTAGATCGGCCCAGGCCAGCGCCCCGCCGCCCGAACTGCTGCTGCCTGCACTGCCGCCGCCCGTTCCGCCTGTCCCCCCTGTGCCCCCTGTGCCCCCTCCTGTGCCACCGGTGCCGCCCGTGGCGGTGGCCGCCAGCGTGACGCTGTTGTCGGCCGTGCTGGTGTCGCCCGCGAGGGTGGTGGCGTAGACATTCACTTCGCCGCCGCCCGAATAGGCGATGAGGCCCTGCGCGGTGGCGTTGGGTGCGAGCTGGTCGAGCGTGCACACCTGCTCGGGCGTGCCCGCGTTGGCGCAGGGCCGGCTGTCAAAGGTGGAACCTGACAACGTGACGCCGTTGCCGGCCTTGACGAACACGCGCAGCTTGCTGGCCGCCGTGGCTTGCGCGTTGCTCACCCGGAAGGCCAGCACGCCGGCTGAGCCCGTGGCGCTGGCCACCGCCACGTTTGGCGGCGCCGCGCCGGGCGGGATTGCGAACGAGTTGTACTTCAGCACCCAGTCAATCGCCTGGTTGACGGTCTGCCCGTTCACCTGCACAGGCACCGTGATGACGCTGCTGGTGCCCACGCCATGCACGGCCCAGAAGCTGCCTGTGCCGATGTTGACCATGCCGGCATAGTCGCCAATGCGGTAGTGCGAGCCGATCTGGCCCGCACCGGTGTTGGCCTGCTCGCCATTCACCGCGGTCTTGCCGGCAAACAGCTCCTGACCGTTCGGCTCCAGCATGCCCACGGCCGTGGTGGGCGCACGCCAGAGCATGGCCACGCGCGGGTCGTTGCCGGTGCCGGCGGCCCACAACCAGTCGCTGTTCTGGCTGTCGTTGGCGTCGATGGCGGTGAAGCTGATCGCCATGTTGCTGTTCGCATCGACTGAAATCGTGGGCACCACGGCCTTGAAGGTCGGGGTGGCGCCGGAGTCGGCATAGCTGCCGATATAGGTGGACGGCACGAAGTTGCTGCCGTACT
>JAYUHT010000283.1:0-13110 GCA_043766725.1 Burkholderiales bacterium
GCGCGTTCCAGCGGCTCGGCCAGCATCACCATGCCTGGCCCACCACCGAAGGGGCGCTCGTCTACGCGGCGGTAGCTATCTTGCGCAAATTCACGCCACTGCCACAGCTTGACATACAGCGCACCCGACTCATGCGCCCGGCGCGTGATGCCGTGTTCGAAGTGCGCCGCGAAAAGTTCCGGGAACAGGGTGATGACGTCAAAGCGCATCGTGGCCACGGCCCATCAATAGTCGGTGGCCCAGTCGACAACGATTCTCTTGCCCGTCAAATCGACCTCATCGACATAAGCGCCCACGAAGGGAATCAGCATCGGCGCAGTTTGGCCCGGTGCGTCAGCGGTGGCCCCCGCAGGCACCACTTGCAGCACGCAGTGCGCACCGGTTTCGAGCAGACCGCTGACTTCGCCCAAGGTCTGCCCCTGGCGGTCGAGCACGGTCAAGCCGATCAGGTCGACCCAATAGAACTCGTCGGCATCCGCCGTGGGGAAGCTGGAGCGCGCGATGAAGATGCGCGCGCCCTTCAGCGCTTCGGCCTGGGTTCGATCGTCAACGTCGTGCAGCGTGGCCACGATGCTGTCGCCCTGGGTGCGCGCGGTGGCGATGCGCAGCACATGAGGCAGCGGCGGGCCAGCCGGGCGCACGCCAGCCGCAGCGGGTGCAGCCGGTTGGATGAACCAGCGCTTGGAGGAGAACAGCGCCTGTGGGTCAGACGAGAACGGCTTGACGCGAATGCCGCCCTTGATGCCCCAGGCGCCGAGCACCAGGCCCACTTCAACCGCGTCAGCCGGCCAGACGGGCTCGCCGCTGGGCATGGCCAGGCCGGGGCCGGTGGTGCTCAAGTGGCGCTCAGGCCACCTTGGCCTGGGCTTGCTTGACCAGGCGCTGCACCGTGGGCGAACACTGTGCGCCGTTGCCGGCCCAGAAGCTGACGCGGTCGAGTGCCACGCGCAGCGGCTCCTCGGCGCCGGCAGCCATGGGGTTGTAGAACCCCACACGCTCGATGAAGCGGCCGTCGCGGCGGTTGCGCGAATCGGACACCACGATGTTGAAGAACGGGCGCTTCTTGGCGCCGCCACGGGCCAGACGAATGACAACCATGTACTACCTGCCTTTGAATAGTGTTGCGTTGACCGCTGCTCCAGGAGACACCACAGGGCAGACAATCCGGGTTTGATGAATCGGCCCTGTACGTACCCCTTGTACATACGCCCGCCTCTTGTGTCTGAGCAGGGCCGTTGCCGAAAACCAAGCATTATAAACGGCATGACCACGACAGCACGCAGATCAAAGACCGCAGCCACCTGGTTGGCCGTGCTGGGCGGCAGCCTCGGGCTGCACCGCTTTTACCTTCACGGCCGGCGCGATCTGCGCGGCTGGCTGTATTGGCCGCCCACGTTGCTCGGCCTGGCCGGGGTGCAGCGCATGCGCGCCTTCGGCCAAGACGACGGCTGGGCCTGGTTGCTGATTCCGCTGCTTGGCCTGAGCGTGTCTTGCGCCATGCTGGGCGCCATCTTGATTGGCCTGACGGCCGATGAGCGCTGGGCCGCCCGCCACAACCCCGGCTTGGCGTTGCAAGCCACCGGCTGGGGCCCCGTGCTGGGCGTGATCACTGCATTGATGATCGGCGCCACGGTGTTGCTGGGTACCATTGCGTTTGCCGGACAACACTACTTTGAGTGGTTGCTGGCGCAGCCTCAGAACAACAGCAAGCCCAGGTAATAGAACACCCCGGCCACGAAGGCCGAAGCGGGGATCGTGAAGATCCAGGCCCACACGATGTTGCTCGCTACACCCCAGCGCACGGCCGAGGCGCTGCGCACCGAACCCACCCCCACGATGGCGCCGGTGATGGTGTGCGTGGTGGACACCGGAATGCCCAGCGCCGTGGCCAGGAACAGTGTCATGGCGCCGCCTGTTTCGGCACAGAAGCCGCCCACCGGCTTCAGCTTGGTGATGCGTTGGCCCATGGTCTTGACGATGCGCCAGCCGCCAAACATGGTGCCCAGCCCGATGGCCAGGTAGCAACTCAGGATCACCCAGGTCGGCGGCAGCGTGTCGCTGGCGGCGGTGTAGCCGGTGGCGATGAGCAGCATCCAGATGATGCCGATGGTTTTTTGCGCGTCATTGCCGCCGTGGCCCAGCGAATACAAGCCGGCTGACACGAGCTGCAGGCGGCGAAACCAGTTGTCTACCAGCGAAGGTGAATTGCGCCTGAACAACCAGGCCACCAGCACCATCATCATTGAGGCTAACAAGAAGCCGAGCAACGGCGACACGACGATGAAGACCACGGCCTTGATCAGCCCCGAGGCCACCAGCTTGCCCGCACCCGCCTTGGCCACGGTGGCGCCGACGATGCCGCCGATGAGTGCATGCGACGAGCTCGACGGAATGCCGTACCACCAGGTGATGACGTTCCAGGTGATGGCCCCGATGAGCGCGCCGAAGACCACGTATTGATCCACCACCCCCGGCTCGACGATGCCCTTGCCCACCGTGGCCGCCACCTTGAGTTGGAAGAACAGGATCGCCACGACGTTGAAGAAGGCCGCGAACAGCACGGCGTTCTGCGGCCGCAGCACGCCGGTTGACACCACCGTGGCAATGGAGTTCGCGGCGTCGTGAAAGCCGTTCATGAAGTCGAACATCAAGGCCAGCACGACCAGCATCGCGATGATCCAAAAGGCGGTGGAAGCAGTGGCCATCGGTACCTCAGGAGTTTTCCAGCACCACGCCTTCGATCAGGTTGGCCACGTCTTCACAACGGTCTGAGATGGCCTCCAGTTGCTCGTAGATGGCCTTGAGCTTGATCAGCTCGCGCACGTCTTGCTCTTCGCGAAACAACTTCGACATGGCCGAGCGCATGACATGGTCGGCGTCGGACTCCAGGCGGTCGATTTCTTCGCAGGTCTTCAGCGCTGCCGCGCTCACGTCGCTCTGGTTCAGCCTGGGCATCAGGCTCACGGCGTACTGCACGCGCTCGCAACACTTGACGCTGATCTCCCCCAGGCGAATCACCTCTTCGGTGAGCTTGCGCACGTCGTACAGCGACAGCGTTTCGGTGGAGTCCTGCAGCAGGTCTGCAATGTCGTCCATGGCGTTGATCAGGCTCAGTATCTGCTCGCGCCCGATGGGCGTGATGAAGGTCTTGTGCAAGACGCGGTTCACTTCGGCGGTGATCTTGTCAGCGGCGTGCTCTGCAGCGTTCACCTCGGCGGCGTACTTGCCGCGCAGCACCAGGTCGTCGTAGTTGCGCATCAGCAGCATGAAGGCCTGCGCGCCCTGCGCGATGAACGCTGCATGCTGGTTGAAGAGCTCGAAAAAATTGCCCTCGCGGGGCAGCAACTTGCCAAACAACATGGGCTTCTCCTCGTTCTGCTTGAAATTGTAGGTGTCACTTCAGGCCAGCTTGTGAACGCGCTGGTGTGCTAGGCGTTCCAAAAGCGGTGCTGCCGGGCGGCTGCCCGGCAGCACCAGCGCCGGCGCCAGTTCAAGCAGCGGCGCCAACACGAACGCGCGCTCGTGCAGCCGCGGATGCGGCAAGGTCAGCGCAGGCGTGTCCAGTTCGAGATCGTCGTAGAGCAGCAAGTCCAGATCCAAGGTGCGGGGCGCATTCGGGTACGGGCGCAGGCGGCCGTGGCGATGCTCAATGGCCTGGAGTTGCCGCAACAACTGCAGTGGTGCCACGGTCGTCTGCACGGCCGCCACCGCGTTGATGAAGTCAGCGCCACACGCGAGCACTGGCCCACTGCGATACAGCGCAGATGCCGCGAGCAAGCGGCAGCCCGTGAGCTGGCCCAATTCAAGCAGCGCTTGCCGCAGTGTCCCCGCCGCATCGCCCAGGTTGGCACCCAACCCAACGTAAGCCAGCGCCATGGTGGCTCACGCCGACGGGCCTGGCGCACCGTCTTCGCCACCACCGCCGGGCTTGCGGCGCCGCCTGCGGCGTTTGCGCGCCGGCGCTGCGCCCGCCTCAGCCCAATCACCCGGCTCAGCGGGCTCACCGCTTTCGCTGGGCCGGCTGTGTGGCGCCGCCGGCGCGGCCGCCACACCTTCGGTGGCAGCCGTGGGCACGGCCGCTTTCATCACGCGGCGTGGCGCGCGCGTTTCACGCACGGCCAGCACCAGGGCCTCGCGCTCTTCATCGCTGCCAAGCGAAAAATCTTCCCACCACTCCGCCAATTCGGCCGGCGCTTCACCCGCATCGGCGCGCAGGCGTAAGAAGTCGAAAGCGGCGCGAAAGCGTGGCTGATCGACCAGCGAATACGGGCTGTTGCCGCTGCGCCGCTCGAAGCGCGGCTGCATCATCCAGGTTTCGCGCATGTCGCCGGCCAATTTGCCGCGGCCCGAGATGTCGCCAATGCGCGCTTCGAACACGGCGTCGATGGCCTGTTGCAGCGCCGGCACGGTGGGCTCACCAGCGGCGCACAAAGCTTGCCAGCGCAGCTTGGCTTCATGCCAAAGCAGGCAGGCCAACAGGAAGCTCGGCGCCACCGGCTTGCCTTCGCCAACGCGGCGGTCGGTGTCGGCCAGCGCAAGGTCGATGAACTTCATGTGCGCGCTGAGGTTGGTGCCGGGGCCACCGCTGGGCGCCAGCGCAGCGTCGAGGATCGGAAAGATGCCGTGGTCGAGCTTCAACGCCTTGAGCTGCTCGATGCTGCGCAGGCTGTGGCCGGTTTGCAGCAGCTTGATCATCTCGTCGAACATGCGCGACGCCGGCACATTGGGCAAGGCCTTCGCAGCAGCCGCAATCGCCGCCTTGGTCTTGGTCTCGATGGTGAAGCCCAGCTTGGCAGCAAAGCGCGCCACACGGATGATGCGCACCGGGTCTTCGCGGTAACGCGTCTCGGGGTCGCCGATCATGCGCAGCACGCGGGCGCGGGCATCCTTCACGCCGTGGTGATAGTCCACCAGCCGCTCGTCGGTGGGGTCGTAATACATGGCGTTGATGGTGAAGTCGCGCCGCGCCGCGTCTTCAACCTGCGGGCCCCAGACGTTGTCGCGCAGCACCCGCCCGCTGGCGTCGAGCACATGGCTCTTGCCGCTGAGTTCGCTCTTCGAGGTTTTCTCGTTGCCGGCCACTTGGTCGGCCGCGGCGGCGTCAAGCAAGGCGCGGAAGGTGGAGACTTCAATCACCTCGTGCTCGCGCCCGCGGCCGAACACCACGTGAACGATGCGAAAGCGCCGGCCGATGATGAAGGCGCGGCGGAACAAGGCCTTCACCTGCTCAGGTGTAGCGTTAGTCGCCACATCAAAGTCTTTCGGCCGCCAGCCCACCAGCAGGTCGCGCACCGCGCCGCCCACGATGTAGGCCTCATGCCCGGCCTCTTTGAGCGTGCGCACCACGCGCACCGCGTTGTCGTCGAGCAGCTTGGGGTCGATGCCATGCTCAGCGGCCGTCAGCTCCATGCGCTTGCCCAGCGGCGGTGGCGCCGGCGCTTCGGACTTGCCGAACAACTTGTTGATGAATTTCTTGATCATTCGAAGAGTTTCACGATGGGCCAGCCGCGCTCGTGCGCAATGCGCGCCAGCTCGGGCCCGGGGTTGGTGGCCACCGCATGCGTGGCCCATTCGAGCAGGGCCAGGTCGTTGGTGGAATCGCTGTAGAAGGTGATGCGTTCGAAGTCTTCGCGCGCTCGCCCGCGCGCGATCAGCCATTGCTGCACACGTTCCACTTTGCCGTGTCGGAACGCCGGCGCGCCGTGGATGGCGCCGCTGACGCGGCCCATCGCATCGCGCGCCAATTCGGTGGCGATCAGGTTGGGGACGCCCAGCGCCGCGGCGATGGGCGCGGTGATGAAATCGTTGGTCGCCGTCACCACCACCAGCTCGTCGCCCGCTTGCGCATGCTCGCTCACCAGTGCGAAAGCGCTGTCACGCAAGGCCGGGCGCACCACCTCGGCCATGAAGCGGTGCGAGGCCTGCGCCAGCTCAAGCGCCGCGCGCTCACGCCAGGGCTGAGTGGCAAAGTCGACGTAGGCGTGGATATCGAGTTGCCCCGCCTGGTATTGCTCGAAGAAATGCTGGTTGCGTTGGCGAAAGCTCTGCGCATCGGCCCAGCCCAGGCGCACCATGAATTCGCCGAAGGCATGGTCGGAGTCGATCGGCAACAAAGTGCCGTCCAGGTCAAACAGGGTCAGCCTCAAGGTGCCACCTCGTCACGCAAGTCGCGGCTGGGGGCGGCTTCGCGCAGCATCTGCTTGAGCAACGGCACCGTGACCGCGCGTTTTTCGGCCAGGGCATAGCGGTCGAGCTGGTCGAGCAGCGCCATCAGGTGCGACAGGTTGCGCTCGAAGCGCGTGAGCAGATAACTCATCACTTCACCGGACAGAAAGACACCACGCCGATCGGCCTCGCGGTGCAGGGCGGCGCGGGTTTCATGCTCCAGCGGAGGGTGCAACGCGAAGACATGGCCCCAACCCAGTCGCGTGCGCAGGTCGTCACGCAGCGGCAAATCCACCGGAGGCCAGGCGCCGGCCGCGGCCCATTGCGCGCCCTGCGCCGCAGCCAGCTCGAACAGCGCAAACGCGCGCTGCTGGGCTGCTGCGTCGAGCTGTTCGCAGTCGTCCACCACCACCAGCCGCGCTTCTTCAGGCAACACCCAGGGCAGCGGCGCGGCGGCATCAAACCAGGCGCAGCGCAGGCCTTCGTGCGCCCAGCGCAGCGCCAAGGCGCGCAGCAAGTGGGTCTTGCCGCTGCCGCGCGGGCCCCACAGGTACACCGGAGCGGCCAGCGTGCGCAGGTTGTTCAGATGCGCCAAGGCCGCATCGTTGGCCTGCGCCAGGTAGTTGTCGAAGCTCGGCGCGGGCGGCAGGGCGATGGGCAGGGGCAGCTGTTTCATCAACCGATGTGCCTACTGCCCGAACAGCGAACTGCCGCGGTACCAGGCCACGGCGCGGCGCACCGCCACCACCGCCACGGCACTGGCGGGCAGGGCCACCAGCACGCCAACGAAGCCCAGCAGGTGGCCAAAGGCCAACAACGCGAAGATCACCGCCAATGGCGACAAGCCGATGCGCTCGCCCACCATGCGCGGCGTGAGGAACAAGCCCTCGCCCAACTGGCCGGCGCCATAGATGAGCGCCACCATGCCCAGCGCGTAGGGCAGCGGAAACTGCAACAACGCGGCGGTGAGCGCCAGCAGCAGGCCCAGGCCAATGCCGAGGTAGGGCACGAAGATGGCCAGGCCGGTGAACACCCCCACCGGCAAGGCGAGGTCCAGGCCGGCCAGCGTCAAGGCCACGCTGTAGTACACGGCCAGCACCAGCATCACGGCCAGTTGCCCGCGCAGGTACTGGCCGAGCACGGCGTCGCACTCATCCAAAAAACCGTTCACCCGGGCGCGCATGCGCGGCGGCACCAGGCTTTGCACATTCGACACCAGGCGCGGCCAGTCGAGCAGCAGGAAGACCAACACCACCGGCACCAGGATCAGGTTGCCCACGATGGCCAGCACGAAGCTGCCGCCAATGCGGGCCGAGGCCAGCACCGTGGCGAACCAGTCTTCGAGGTTGGCATTGAGGTATTTGAAAACGAAAGCCTTGATGCTTTCCACGTCGAGCGACGCCTTGACGCCAAACTGCGCCAGCCACGGCACCAGGCTGTTGTTCATGCGCTCGGCCAACAGCGGTATCTGCTCCTTGAGCAACGGGATTTCCTTCGACAGGATCGGCACGATCAGCAACAACAGGCCCAACAGCGCCGTGGCCGTGAGCAACACCACCAGCACCACCGCCAGTGCGCGCGGCACGCGCCGGCGCGACAGCAGCTCCACCGCCGGCTGCAAGGCATAGGCCAGCACCGCGCCCACGATGAAAGGCGTGAGCACCGGCGCCAGCAGCCACAGCACCGTGCCCAGCAAGGCCACCACGGCAGCCCAGCCCAGGGCGTGGCGCTGCTCAGCGTTCAAGGGCATGGCCGCCTGCGCGGCGACCGCCCCAAGCAGCTGCGCCCCACGTTCCGCTTCAGTTCCATGTTTGGCCACCCAGGCCGCGCAGTTCAAGCACGCGCGCGCGCAGCGCTGCTGCGTCTTCGGCGTCGGGCCGCTCGTCAAGGTAGCACTGCAGGTCTTCGGCAGCCAGGTCGGTGGCGCCCACTTCAGCGTGGGTCAGGCCGCGGTCGCGCCGCTCTTCCCAGGCCTGCGGCAGCAACACCACCAGGCGGTCAAGCACGCGCAGCAGGCGCGGCCAGTCTTCGGCGCCACGGTGGATTTCCTTCAGGTTGCGCAGCAGCCGCGCCACCACGTCGCGCGACGGCGCCGACTGCAAGAACAAGCCCAGCGGCACCTCGAAGTCACCCACCAGGCCACGCTGGCGGCGGTAGGGGGCCAGGCGCTCGTCGAGATCGTCGCGCGACAGCGAATGGCCATTCAGCGGATCGATGATGACTTCGCCGCGGCTCATCTTCAGCTTCACCAGGAAGTGCCCCGGGAACGACACACCGCGCGCGGTGAGGCCAACTTGGGTGGCCAGTTCGAGGTACACCATCGCCAGCGTGATGGGGATGCCGCGGCGCGTGTGCAGCACGTCGTTGAGGTAGCTGTTGCGCGGGTCGTAGTAGTCATTCACGTTGCCCGCAAAGCCCAATTCCTGAAAGAAGAAACGGTTCAGGAAGCGCAGCTTGAACAGCGGCGCGGCGTCGTCGGGAATGCGCCGGCGCAGCCGCGCACCGAGAGCATCGACTTCATCGAGCACGCCTTGCGCGTCGAGCTTGGGGTATTCGTCTTGCGCCACTGAAACAGCCGCTTCAAGCAGCGAAAAGCTGGCGTCATCAGCCACCAGCGTGGCGAAGTAGTCCAGCGGCGTGGGCACCTCGAATCGCAGGCCGTTCAACGTGTGCTCACCAGGCTGAAGTTCATGCAGCAGTTCATGCAAGCAGTTTACGCGCCGGGCCGCAACAGCCGCCTGAGCTTCAACCCGGTGGCCGCCAGCACGCCAAAGTACAGCAGCGCCACGCCTGCGAGAACGGCGCCCAACAGCCCGGCGCGGCGCCAAGGGTGTGTGGCCAGGGCAATCCAGTCCAGCGCCTGGGCCGCCCACCACAGCACGCCGCCCAGCGCCAAGCAAGCCAGCGCCACGCGCAGGCCAAACAACCACCAGCCTGGCTCTGGCCGATACACGCCCAGGCGCAACAGGCCCCAAAGCAGCCAACCCGCGTTGAGCAAGGCGCCCAGGCCGATGGACAGCGCCAAGGCCGCAAAACCCAATTGCGGCACCAGCAGCAAATTCATGAGCTGCGTGAAGACCAGCACCACCAGCGCGATGCGCACCGGCGTCTTCACGTCCTGCCGCGCAAAGTAGCCCGGCGCCAGCACCTTGACGCCGATGATGCCCAGCAGCCCCACGCCCCAGCCAGCCACGGCCTGCACCGTGTTGGCCACATCCACCGCTTGGAAGCGGCCGTAGTGAAACAGCACGGCCACCATGGCTGGGGCAAAGACCAGCAGGGCCACCGCGCACGGCGCGGCCAGCAGCACCGCCATGCGCAAGCCCCAGTCGAGCATGGCCGAATAGCCGGCCGCGTCTTTGCGCGCCTGGGCCGCCGCCAATTGCGGCGTCAGCACCACCCCCAGGGCCACGCCCAGCAGGGCCACGGGGAACTCCATCAAACGATCGGCATAAGTCAGCCACGACACCGCACCCACGGCCACGCGCGAGGCGATCTGCGTGTTGATGAGCATCGAGATCTGCGCCACCGACACGCCCAGCAGGGCCGGCGCCATGTTGCGCAGCACGGCATGCACGCCCGGGTGATGCCAGGCGGCGCGCACCCCGGCCGGCGCCAGCGCCAGGCGCGGCAGCAGGCCCAAGCGGTGCAGCGCGGGCACCTGCACGGCCAGCTGCAACACGCCGCCGATCATCACGCCCACGGCCAAACCGTAGATGGCCGGCCAGCCCTGGCGTTCGAACCACGGCGCCAGCCACAGCGCCGCGGCAATCCAGGCCAGGTTCAGCAACACCGGCGTGGCAGCCGGCACGGCAAAGCGCCTCCAGGTGTTCAGGATGCCTGCGGCCAAAGCCACCAGCGACATGCAAGCGATGTAGGGGAACATGATGCGCGTCATGAACACGGCGTGGTCAAACGCCACCAGGCCCGAGGCCATGGCCCACACGATCACCGGCGCGGCCACCACGCCCAGCGCCACGGTGATCAGCAAAGCCCAGCACAGCACGCTGGCCACCGCGTTGATCAGGCGGTGCGTGGCCTCATCACCCTCGGCGGCGCGGGTGGTGGCCAGCATCGGCACGAAAGCCTGCGCAAAAGCCCCTTCGGCAAACAGGCGGCGCAACAGGTTCGGGATGCGAAAGGCCACGTTGAAGGCGTCGGTCAGCGCATTGGCGCCGAAGCTGGCGGCCATCAATTGGTCGCGCACCAAGCCCGTCACGCGCGAAGCGAGCGTGAACAGCGACACCGTCGAGGCGGCCTTTATTAGATTCATGTGGGCGGGGCTGGCGCGGCGCCGGGTGCCGGTGCAACGGCCGGGCGAACGCGCTGCCTACAAAGGGCTGCCACGGGGGCCGTGGCGGGCGCGATTATAGGCAGCCACCCCCGGCCCCGGCGCTGCGCCTGGCCGGCGCTGATATACTCAAAGGTTTTCCAGCACCCGGAACACACCACACCCCATGGCCACCTCTGCCAAAGCCAAGAAAAAGACCGTTCGCATCGCCTCGGGCCGCAAGCGCGCGCGCCAAGACGTGAAGCTCAACGCCCACAACACCTCGCTGAGGTCTGAATTCCGCACCGCCGTGAAGAACGTGCAAAAGGCCGTGATTGCCGGCGACAAGACGCGCGCCGCGGCGCTGTTCCTGTCAGCCCAAAGCACGATCGACTCCATCGCCGACAAGGGCCTGTTCCACAAGAACAAGGCTGCGCGCCACAAGAGCCGCTTGAATGCCAAGGTCAAGGCCCTGGCGCTGGCTGCCTGAAGTTCATTCCGGGTGAAGTACAAAGGGCTGCTTAGGCAGCCCTTTTTGCTGGGCGCTGCTTAGGCAGCCCTTTTTGCTGGACTCCCCGGGCCCAAATCAGCCCAGCACGCTGTCCGCCGGGAGTTCTTTCACCACCAGCGCGTTGTCGCGGCCGAAGTTCATCACGAAGTCCCACGCCATGGGTTCGATGTTGCGCAGCGCTTCACTGACGATCACCGACTTCACGCCGTCCACCACGTGCGGCACGCAATATGGTGAGTAGCCGATGGCGGCGCTGATGCCGCCACGCTGGCCACCGGGGCGAAAACTGGACATCGCGCCCGCCAGCCGCTCGGCCCAGTCGCTCGGGCGAAACGGCTTGCCATCCAGGGTGACACCCTGAATGACGAATTGGCGGGGAACGCTGCGGGTCATGGGAACGGCCGGTGCCAGCCGGTGCAAGGTGGCTCCCGCAGGCAAGGCCACCGGGCGCACGGGGGGCGCCTGCGGCGCAAGGTGCGCGATTGTGGCGGGGTCGGTTTGCAGGGCTGCTTGCATGGCGCCGCTCGGGTTGGCCTGAACAAGGTGTTGTCGGCCCCCACACACCCACCTTTAGAATGATTTTCCCGGCCGAACCGGCATTGCCGTTTCGGCCTTTCATTTCGTGGCAAAGGTTTCACCATGAACGCACCGGAACGCATCACGCCCCCCGCCATGCCCCATGTGTTGAACACCTACGGCCGCTTGCCGTTCGCGCTGGCCTACGGCAAAGGCTGCTGGGTGTGGGACACCCAAGGCCGGCGCTACCT
The DNA here is from genome assembly GCA_043766725.1 of Burkholderiales bacterium. GTDB lineage: Bacteria > Pseudomonadota > Gammaproteobacteria > Burkholderiales > Burkholderiaceae_C > Rubrivivax. The sequence goes on from JAYUHT010000283.1 coordinate 11,714, forward strand.
CGATGGCCTGGGTGGCATCGCCGTCAACACCCTCGGCCACGGCCACCCCAAGCTGGTGCCGGCGCTGCAAGAGCAGATCGCCAAGCTCATCCACAGCTCCAACTACTACCAGGTGCCGCTGCAAGAAGAGCTGGCCAACAAGCTGTGCGAGATCTCGGGCTTGGTCGGCGCGTTCTTCTGCAGCACGGGGCTGGAAGCCAACGAAGCGGCGATCAAGATCGCACGCAAATTCGGCCATGACCGTGGCGTTGAGCGGCCAGAAATCATTGTCTTCGAAGGCGCTTTCCACGGCCGCTCGATTGCCACGCTTTCCGCCACCGCCAACCCCAAGATCAAGGTCGGTTTCGGGCCCATGGTTGAAGGCTTTGTGCGCGTTCCCCTGAACGATTTGGCCGCTGTGACCCACGCACTGGACACCCAGCCCAGCGTGACCGCCATCTTCTTGGAAACCATTCAGGGCGAAGGCGGCATCCACCCCAGTCGCATCGAATTCCTGCAAGGCCTGCGCCGCCTGTGCGACGAACGCGACGTGCTGTTGATGCTCGACGAAGTGCAATGCGGCCTGGGCCGCACCGGCAAGTGGTTCGCGCACCAGTGGGCCGGCATCAAACCCGACGTGATGCCGCTGGCCAAGGGCCTGGGCTCGGGCGTGCCCATCGGCGCGGTGGTGGTGGGGCCGAAGGCAGTCAACGTACTGGGCCCGGGCAACCACGGCACCACCTTCGGCGGCAACCCGCTGGCCATGCGCGCCGGGGTGGAAACGCTGCGCATCATGGTTGAAGACCAGGTGATGCAAAACGCCGCCACGGTGGGTGCGTTGCTCAAGTCGGGGCTCGAACGCGAGCTGGCTAACGTTTCAGGTGTGCGAGAAATACGCGGCCAAGGCCTGATGCTGGGCATTGAGCTGGATCGCCCCTGCGGCGTGCTTCTGGGTCGCGCCGCCGATGCCGGGCTGCTGCTCAGCGTGACGGCCGACAGCGTCATCCGCCTGGTGCCCCCGCTCATCATCAGCGCCGATGAAGCAGCGCAGATCGTGGCCATCCTGTGCCCGCTGATCCGCGCCTTTTTGGCTGAACCCAAAGCGCCATGAAGCCTGGGCACAGCCTGATGAAGCACTACCTGCAATTCAAGGATCTGCGCGCCGAGGAATACGCTTACCTGTTCGAGCGCACGCGCACCATCAAGACCCGCTTCAAGAACTACGAGCGCTACCAGCCGCTGGTGGACCGCACGCTGGCCATGATCTTCGAAAAGGCCAGCACGCGAACGCGCGTGAGCTTCGAAGCCGGCATGTACCAGATGGGCGGCTCGGTGGTGCACCTGACCACCGGCGACAGCCACCTGGGCCGCGCCGAGCCGGTGGAAGACACCGCGCGCGTGATCAGCCGCATGGTCGA
>JAYUHT010000284.1:0-4966 GCA_043766725.1 Burkholderiales bacterium
GAGCTTGATTCCTCGGCGCTGGCGGCTGACCTCACGCAAAGCCTGGACCGCCTGCCCCGCGGGGCGTCGAGCATCAGCGACATCTCCAGCTTCGTCGACACCGCCGTCGAGCGCGGCTGGGTCTACGCCTCGCTCATGTTCGGCGCGGCGCAAGTGCGCAGCGGCCATGTGCTGGTGGCGATGCTGAAAACACCTTCGCTGCGCGGCGCCTTGATGGCCATTTCGCGCCAGTTCGAGCGCGTGAATGTCGATGATCTGTGCACCCGCTTCGCCACCTTGCTCAGCACGTCACCCGAAGCCGCCGGCGCCCCGGGCAGTGACGCTGCGGCACCCGGCGAAGCCAGCGCGGCCATCGCCCCGGCGGCGCTGGGCAAGCAAGAAGCCTTGCAGCGCTTCACCACCGACCTCACCGCCCAGGCGCGCGCGGGCAAGATGGACCCCATCGTCGGCCGCGACGACGAAATCCGCCAGGTGGTCGATGTGCTCATGCGCCGGCGCCAGAACAACCCCATCTTGGTGGGCGAAGCCGGCGTGGGCAAGACCGCGGTGGTGGAAGGCTTTGCCCAGCGCATCGTGCGCGGCGACGTGCCCCCGGCGCTGAAAGACGTCGAGTTGCGCGCGCTCGACGTTGGCCTGCTGCAGGCCGGCGCCAGCATGAAGGGCGAGTTCGAGCAACGTTTGCGATCAGTCATCGACGAAGTCCAGGCCGCGCCCCAACCCATCATCCTGTTCATCGACGAAACGCATACCCTGGTGGGCGCGGGTGGTGCGGCCGGCACGGGCGACGCGGCCAACCTGCTCAAGCCGGCGTTGGCGCGCGGGCTGCTGCGCACCATCGGCGCCACCACATTTGCCGAATACAAAAAGCACATCGAGAAAGACCCGGCGCTGACGCGGCGCTTCCAGGCGATCCAGATCGACGAGCCCGATGAAGTGAAGGCCACCTTGATGATGCGCGGCGTGGCCAGCACCATGGCCGCGCACCACCAGGTGCTGATCCTGGATGAAGCGCTGGAAGCCGCGGTGAAGCTCGCGCACCGCTACATTCCGGCGCGCCAGTTGCCCGACAAATCTGTGAGCCTGCTCGACACCGCCTGCGCCCGCGTGGCCGTGAGCCTGCACGCCACGCCGGCGCAGGTGGACGACAGCCAGCGGCGCATCGAGGCGCTGCAAACTGAAAGCGCGATCATCGAACGCGAAGCCAGCATCGGCCAGCCCGGCACGGCCGAGCGCGGCGCGCAGGTGCAGGCCGCGCTAACGTTGGAGAACAGCCGGCTCGATGAGCTTCAAACCCGCTGGGCGACGGAAAAGGAACTCGTCGCCCGCGTGCTGGCGCTGCGCGCCAGCTTGCACGCCGCGCCCGAGGCCCAGGCACTGAGCAACGATGTGCGCCCGGCGGCGCCGAGCGACGATGCACATACCGAGGCACTGAGTGACGACGCCCGCGCCAAGGCGCTGGACGAGCTGCAAGCCGTGCAGCGCGAACTCACGCAACTGCAAGGCGAGCAGCCGCTGATGCTGCCCACGGTGGACGCTCAGGCCGTGGCCAGCGTGGTGGCCGACTGGACGGGCATCCCGGTGGGCCGCATGGCCGCCAACGAAATCGACACCGTGCTGCGCCTGCCCGCCCTGCTGGGCGAGCGCGTGGTGGGCCAGGACCACGCCATGGAAATGATCGCGCGGCGCATTCAAACCTCGCGCGCCGGGCTGGACAACCCGCAAAAGCCGGTGGGCGTGTTCCTGCTGGCCGGCACCTCGGGCGTGGGCAAGACCGAAACCGCGCTGGCCCTGGCCGAGGCGCTGTATGGCGGCGAGCACAACCTCATCACCATCAACATGAGCGAATTTCAAGAGGCGCACACCGTCTCCACGCTCAAGGGCGCGCCGCCGGGTTACGTGGGTTACGGCGAAGGCGGCGTGATGACCGAGGCCGTGCGGCGCAAGCCGTATTCGGTGGTGCTGCTCGATGAGGTGGAAAAGGCCCACCCCGATGTGCACGAAATCTTCTTCCAGGTGTTCGACAAGGGCTTCATGGAAGACGGCGAGGGGCGCTTCATCGATTTCAAAAACACGCTCATCCTGCTCACCACCAATGCCGGCTCCAGCCAGATTGCGCAGCTGTGCCGCAACGGCGCGCAGCCCGACCCGCCAACCCTGGCCGCTGCGCTGCGCGCGCCGCTGCTGGACATCTTCCCCGCCGCGCTGCTCGGCCGCCTGGTGACGATTCCCTACTACCCCTTGAGCGACGCGATGCTGGCGCGCATCGTGCGGCTGCAGCTCGCGCGCATCACCCAGCGCGTGCAGCAGCGCTACAAACTACCGTTCGAGGTGAGCGACGAGGTGGTGCAACTGGTGGTGAGCCGCTGCACCGAAGGCGAATCGGGCGGGCGCATGATCGACGCCATCCTCACCAACACCTTGCTGCCCGATGTCTCGCGCGCATTTCTCAACCGCACCTTGCAGGGGCAATCGTTGCAACGGGTGCAGGTGGGCGTGCGCGATGGGCAGTTCGACTACCAGTTCGACTGAGCACCGATACAGGCTTTCGGAACATGACGGCCCGTGCCGCCCCTGCTGAAGCCTTGGCCCAGGCCATAGCCTTGCTGCGCGCCGAGCGCATCGAGGAAGCCGAGCCGGCCTTGCTGGCGCTGCTGCGGCGCTGGCCCGATGAACCCAACGCTCTGCATTATCTGGGTGTGCTGCGGCACACGCAAGGCCGCGTGAACGAAGCGCTTGAACTGATCCACCACTCGCTGACTCTGGCCGGCAGCAACATCGGCGCCTGGAACAACCTGGGCAACGTGCTGCTGGCCGCCGGCCGGGTGGATGAAGCCACCCGGGCCTATGAACGCGGAGTGGCCGCCGGGCCCACGCGGCCCGAAGCCGCCGACGCGCTGAACAACCTGTGCACGGTGTACCGCAAGCAGGGCCATTGGGCGCAGGCCGAAGGTGCGGCGCGGCGCGCGCTGGCGCTGCGCGGTGAGTTTGGCGACGCTTGGTACAACCTGTCGCTGGCCTTGATGGCGCAGGGCCAGGTGCACGAAGGCCTGCTGGCCAACAGCCGCGCCGTTGCGCTGTGGCCGCGGCACATGCAGGCGCGCGACCAGGTCATTCGCGCACTGGTGTTGCTGGGTGAACGCGACCAGGCCGCCGCGCTGTACCGCCAGTGGCAGGCCGAGGAGCCCGACAACCCGGTGGTGCAGCACCAGTTGGCCGCCTGCCTGGGCCAGGCGCCGCCGCCGCGCGCCAGCGACGCCTACGTGCAGCAGGTGTTCGACCAATTCGCCGGCTCGTTCGACGCCAAGCTGGAAAAGCTGCACTACCGCGCGCCCGAATTGGTGGCCCAGGCGCTGGCTGATGTAGCCGGCCCACCGGCCGCGGCATTCGACATCGTTGACGCCGGCTGCGGCACCGGCCTGTGCGGCCCGCTGCTCAAGCCCTGGGCGCGCACGCTGGCGGGCTGCGACCTTTCAGAAGGCATGTTGCGCCGCGCCCATGCACGGGGGTGCTATGCGCCACTGCACCAGGCCGAGCTGGTGCATTACCTGAACACCCAGCCCGGCGCGTTTGACGTGGTGGCCAGCGCCGACACGCTGTGTTACTTCGGCCCGCTCGATTCACCGCTGGCAGCGGCGCACACTGCCCTGCGCCCGGGTGGCTGGCTGATCTTCACCGTCGAGGCGCTGACGGATGAGGCCAATAGCGAAGGCCACGCGCTCCAACCCAATGGCCGCTACGCGCACAGCGCGGCCCATGTGCGTGCCGCCTTGCAGCAGGCCGGCCTGCGGCTGCTGGCCATCACGCCCGAAACCCTGCGCCATGAAGCCGGCCAGCCGGTGGCGGGCTGGCTGGTGACAGCCGGCAGGCCTTGATCTGCTGCACCCAACGAGACGCCGCCGCGAATGACTTTCGGCGCTGCCTGTGCAACGAAACCTGCGCCAGCATCGGCCTCGATCCACCCGCTCAAATCACAAGCGCATGTCCGCCCCGATCACCCTGAGTTCGCCCTTGCCGGCGGCCGACTTGCGCTTTCGCGCCATGACGGTGACGCAGGGCTTGAGCATGCTGGGCGAGATGGAGCTGGATCTGATCAGCGACAAGCCCGACTTGGCCGCAGAAAAGCTGCTCGGCCAGGCGGTGGGTGTGCAGGTGGCGTTGAGCGATGGGCCGAAGCGCTTTTTCAACGGCATCGTCACGCGCTTTGGCATCGGCGCGGGCAGTGGGCGCCACTTCGGCTACCAGGCCAGCGTGCGGCCATGGCTGTGGTTTCTCACGCGCACGAGTGACTGCCGCATCTTCCAGGACAAGAGCGTGCCGCAGATCGCGCAAGCTGTTTTCAAAGACAGCGAACACGCCGCGCTGGCCAACTTCGAGCTGCGCCTGTATCGCAGCTACCGCACGCGCGGCTACTGCGTGCAGTACCGCGAAAGTGACTTCAACTTCATCGCCCGGCTGCTGGAAGAAGAAGGCATCTTCTGGTTCTTCGAGCACCGCGAAGGCGAGCACAAGCTGGTGCTGGCCGACGACATGAGTGCACTCAGCGATGCCGAAGGCTGCGCCCAACTGCCGTACTACCCCAGCGCCGGCCAGGTGCCGCCGGGCACGGCCTTTGTGGGCAGCTGGGCCTGCACGCGCGAAGTGCGCGCCGGCAAGGTGGCGCTCACCAGCTACGACTTCGAGCGCCCGGCCACCGCGCTGGCGGTGCAGGCCAGCCTGGCGCGCGAGCATGAGCAAGCCGGCCTGGAACGCTTTGACTTCGACGGCCGCTACACCCAAAAGGCCGACGGCCAACAGCTCGCCGACAACCGGCTCGATGAGCTGCAAACCCAGCACGAGCGCCTGCGCGGCAGCAGCAACGCGCAGGGCTTGAGCGTGGGCCATTTGTTCAAGCTGCAAGGCCACCCGCGCGCTGACCAAAACGCCCGCTATCTGTGCCTGCACACAGAGGTGGCGGCGCAGGTGCAGG
>JAYUHT010000285.1:0-4958 GCA_043766725.1 Burkholderiales bacterium
GCTCAGTTCGGTGACGAGCTTGATGCGCTGCGCCTCGCCGCCACTGAGCGTGGGTGAAGGCTGGCCCAGCGTGAGGTAACCCAGCCCCACGTCCTTGAGCAACTGCAGCGGGTGGGCAATGGCCGGCATGCTGGCGAAGAAATCCACCGCTTCATCCACCTCCATCTGCAACACGTCACCGATGCTCTTGCCGCGCCAGCTCACGGCCAGCGTTTCCGGGTTGAAGCGCGCGCCCTTGCAGGTTTCGCACGGCACCTTCACGTCGGGCAGGAAGCTCATGGCAATCGTGCGCAGGCCTTGCCCATCGCAGGTGCCGCAGCGGCCTTGCCCGGTGTTGAACGAAAACCGCGCCGCGTTATAGCCACGCGCCTTCGCCTCCAGCGTCTCGGTGAACAGCTTGCGGATCACGTCCCAGAAGCCGATGTAGGTGGCCGGGCAGGAACGCGGCGTCTTGCCGATCGGCGTCTGGTCCACCTCCAGCACGCGATCCACCCGTTGCCAGCCGTCGATGCCGGCGCAGCCCTGCCAATTCGGCTTGGCGCCGCGGGTGTTGATGAATTGCAGGTTGGCCAGCAGCACATCGCGCGCCAGCGTGCTCTTGCCTGAACCGCTGACGCCGGTGATGGCGACCAGCCGGTGCAAAGGCAGGTTCAGGTCGATGCCGCGCAGGTTGTGCAGGCGCGCTTGCCGCAACACCAGTGCCGGCGCACCGGCGAGCATTTCGCGCCGCGCCGCCAAGGGGTGCTTCAGCGGGTGGGCCAGCAACCGGCCGGTGACCGATGCGGCCACGCCAGCCAACTCCAACGCCGTGCCCTGCGCCACCAGGTGGCCACCGCGCTTGCCGGCGCCGGGGCCGATGTCGATCAAATGCTCGGCATGGCGGATGGTGTCTTCGTCGTGCTCCACCACCACCAGCGTGTTGCCCTTGTCGCTCAAGTTCTGCAAGGCCTTCAGCAGCACGCGGTTGTCGCGCGGGTGCAGGCCGATGGTGGGCTCGTCGAGCACATAGCAAACGCCTTGCAGGTTGCTGCCCAGTTGCGCCGCCAGCCGGATGCGCTGCGCTTCGCCGCCACTCAGGCTGGGCGCGGCACGGTCGAGCGTCAGGTAGCCCAGGCCCACTTCTTCCAGGAAGCGCAAGCGGCTGGTGATCTCGGGGATCAGGTCGCGCGCGATGCCGGCTTCGCGCAGGCTCATTTGGCCGTCACCCACCAGGCGCTCGACCCATTTGCGCGCCTGGCCCACTGACCACGCGGCCACGCTGTGGATGGGCTGGCCATCGAATTCGATGCGGCGCGCCTTGGCATTCAGGCGAGCGCCGGCGCATTCGCCGCACACCGCATCCACCAGGCCTTCGACCTCAGGCTCCTCAGAGGGAAAGCTCTGCTCGCGGCCATTCATGTCGTCCACGCGCACGGAGTCATCCAACGCCTTGCGCTGCTCGCGCGTCAGCGCCAGGCCGGTGCCCACGCAGCCCGGGCACCAGCCGTGCTTGCTGTTGTACGAGAACATGCGCGGGTCCAGCTCGGCGTAGCTGGTGCCGCATTGCGGGCAGGCGCGCTTGGTGGAAAACACCTTCACCTGGCCGATGCCCGTGGTGGATTGCCCGCCCTCCATGGCCGCGGCCAGGCCATCGAGCGGATGCAGCAGGTGCAGCACGCCTTTGCCCAGATCAAGTGCCCGGTGCAGCAGCGCGCGCAGTTCCCCTTCAGCCTCCGGTTTGATGTGCACATCACCCACCGGCAGCTCCAGCGTGTGCTCCTTGAAGCGGTCCAGCCGCGGCCAGGGGTCGAGTTTGAGGAATTCGCCGTCGACGCGCAAATGGGTGTGGCCGCGCGCCTTGGCCCACTTGGCCAAGTCGGTGTACACGCCCTTGCGCGCCACCACCAGCGGCGCCAGCAGGCCCACGTGCTGGCCGGCGTGGTCGCGCAGCAGTTGCGCGGCAATGCTTTCGGCGCTTTGCGGGCGCACCGGCGCGCCGTCGTGCACGCAATGCTGGGTGCCCAGCTTCACCCACAGCAAGCGCAGGTAGTGCCAGACCTCGGTCACCGTGGCCACCGTGCTCTTGCGCCCGCCGCGGCTGCGCCGCTGTTCGATGGCTACGGTGGGCGGAATGCCGTACACCGCGTCCACCTCGGGCCGGCCGGCCGGCTGCACGATGCTGCGCGCATAGGCGTTGAGGCTTTCCAGATAGCGCCGCTGCCCTTCATTGAACAGGATGTCGAACGCCAGCGTGCTCTTGCCCGAACCCGACACGCCGGTGACCACGCTGAACTTGCCGCGCGGTATGTCCACGCTCAGGCTCTTCAGGTTGTGTTCGCGGGCGTTGACGATGCGAATGACTTCGTTGAAAGGCCGGCCGTCCTCGCCATAGCGTGCGCGCGGCTCGCGCACCGCCAAGGCCGCACCCGTTCCCAGCGTCTGCTCGTATTCGCGCAGCGCCGTGCCGGTGAACGACGCGGCATGCGCCTTCAGGTCTTCGAGCGTGCCGGCGCAGACCAGCTCGCCGCCGCCTTCACCGCCTTCGGGGCCGAGGTCGATGATCCAGTCGGCCGCGCGCAGCACGTCGAGGTTGTGCTCGATCACGACCAGGGAATGCCCGCCATCGAGCAGCTTGCGCAGGGCACCCATCAGCTTGTTGATGTCATCGAAGTGCAGCCCAGTGGTCGGCTCGTCGAACAGGAACAGCGTGCCCTTCTTCGCCACCGCCTGGCGCGGCGACGCGGCCGCGTTGGCCAGGAATCCGGCTAACTTCAACCGCTGCGCCTCGCCGCCTGAAAGCGTGGGCACGGGTTGGCCCAGGCGCAGATAGTCCAGGCCCACGTCGAGCAACGGTTGCAGCCGCGCCAGCACCTCGCGGTCGGCCGCGAACGCTTGAGCGGCCTCGCTGACGGTGAGGTCCAGCACATCGGCGATCGACAGCTGGCGCGGGCCGCGCACCATCTTGGCATCGAGCACTTCGGCCCTGAAGCGCCGGCCGTCGCAATCGGGGCAACGCAGGTACACGTCGCTCAGGAACTGCATCTCAACGTGTTCGAAGCCCGAGCCGCCGCAGGTGGGGCAGCGGCCATCACCGGCGTTGAAGCTGAACATGCCGGCGGTGTAGCTGCGCTCGCGCGCGATCGGCGCCTCGGCAAACAGCTTGCGGATCTCGTCGAACGCGCCCACGTAGCTGGCCGGGTTGGAGCGCGCGGTTTTGCCGATCGGGCTTTGATCGACGAACACCGCATCGGCCAACCAGTCGGCGCCCAGCAGTTGCTCATGCTCCAGCGGCGCCTCGGTGGCGCGGCCGAAGTGGCGCGCCAGGGCGGGGTACAGCACGTCTTGAATCAGCGTGCTCTTGCCCGAGCCGGATACGCCGGTGATGCAAACCAGGCGCTGCAGCGGAATGCTGACGTCAATGCCCTTCAGGTTGTGCGCGCGCACGCCTTGCAGCAGCAGCTTGGGCGTGCCCTCATCCACCTCGCGCCGGCGCCCGGCCTCGACCCGCTTGCGCGCGCCCAGGTAGGCGCCGGTCAAGGTGTCGGCATGGCGGGCCTCATCGGGCGTGCCGTCGAACACGATCTGGCCGCCGCGTTCGCCCGGGCCAGGGCCCATGTCGATCAGCCGGTCAGCCGCCAGCATCACCGCCGGGTCATGCTCCACCACCACCAGCGTGTTGCCGGCATCACGCAGGCGCATCATGGCCTGCACGATGCGGCCCATGTCGCGTGGGTGCAGGCCGATGCTGGGTTCATCGAGCACGAACAGCGTGTTCACGAGTGACGTGCCCAGCGCCGTGGTCAGGTTGATGCGCTGCACCTCGCCGCCACTGAGCGTTCGGCTCTGGCGGTCGAGCGTCAAATAGCCCAGGCCCACGTCGCACAGGTACTTCAGCCGCGTGCGAATCTCATCGAGCAACAGCTTCAGCGCTTCATCGAGCATCGCGCTGTGCAGCTCCAGCCCATCGAAGAAGCGGCGCAGGCGGTGGATCGGCAGCAGCATCAAATCATGCAGCGTGAGCCCCGGCAATCGTTCCAGCTGCGCGCGGCCGAAGCCCACGCCCGCAGGCAGGAAGCGCCGCGCCGCGGGCAAGATGTCTTCCAACGTTTCAGGTGCACCACCGAGCCGCCACAGCAAGGCCTCGGTCTTCAGCCGCGCCCCGGCGCACACCGTGCACGGCGTGTAGCTGCGGTACTTGCTCAGCAGCACCCGGATGTGCATCTTGTAGGCCTTGCTCTCCAGGTATTCGAAGAAGCGGTAGACGCCGTACCACTGCTGGTTCCACTTGCCGTTCCAGTTGGGCGAGCCGTTCAGCACCCATTCACGCTGGGCCTGGGTGAGCAAATGCCAGGGCGTGTCGCGCGGAATGCCGGCGTCGCCGGCATGCTTCAGCAAGTCAGCCTGGATCTCGGCCCAGGCCGGGGTTTGAATCGTCTTCACCGCGCCGTTGCGCAGGGTCTTGCGCGAGTCGGGGATGACCAGGCCCAGATCCACGCCGATCACGCGCCCAAAGCCACGGCAGGTTTCGCAGGCGCCGAAGGCCGAATTGAACGAGAACATGGCCGGCTGCGGGTCGGCGTAATGCAGGTCGCTTTCCGGGCAATGCAGGCCGGTGGAATAGCGCCACAACTCAGGGCTGCCGTCGTCGTTCAAGCGGTAGACATTCATCCGCCCGCTGCCGCGCTTGAGTGCCATCTCGATGGCTTCGAGCACACGCGAGCGCTCGGTATTGCCCAGGCGGAAACGGTCGGCCACCACATCAAGCAGCTTGCGCGCGCCGGTAGGGGTGGCCACTTCTCGCTCTGCCTGCACGCGCGTGAAGCCGCTGGCCGACAGCCACTGCTCGACTTCTTCAGCGCTGGTGTTGGCCGGCAGTTCCACCGGAAAGGTGATGGCGATGCGCGGGTCTAGCGCGGCACAGCGCGCCAGCAGATCAGCGTGGATGGTTTCAGCGTTGTCGTGCCGCACCGGCAGCGCGG
>JAYUHT010000286.1:0-4955 GCA_043766725.1 Burkholderiales bacterium
CGGCGCCACACCTGCCGACGACTGACCCAGCGGCTGTTGGCGTCAGGCGCGAAGCCGCTGCCTTTCCCGCCCCGGCAAGGCCGGGTCCGAGACTGGCGAATGTTCGCCCGGCAGCACCGGCTCCTGCACTTCAGGAGGTGTCGGCTGCTGCGGCAAATCCGTCGGCGGCGGCACGCTGTCGGGCTGAGGAATGGGCACCGTATCGGGCATCGGTTGTGGCATGTTCAGCCGCACCGAGTCTCGTTTGGGATCGCCCAAGCGGCGTGGCCGCACCAGGGCCAGGACGCAAAGCAACAACAGCGGCGCAAAAATCCACAGCAGTAAAAAGCTACCTATCGGAAGGCTGGGTTCCATGGGGTTCTCCGCGTGCCTGCGCACTGATAAAACCAGCTCAACAGACTAGCGTCGAGCACCGAGAAAATGGGCAAGCGCCATGCCTATCGGGGTGGCGAGAAAGCGATGGCGCCGCGCTCGCGGCGCAGTGGCAGGCAGGTAAAACGTGCCGCAAAGCCGGCAGCATGCACAGGGGCCGTCATGAAGAGTGAGGCGCCTCGGCGCCGTTTGAGGGCACGCAATTTGCTAGTGAAGAAGCGAACCTGTGAGAAGTAACGCGTGAAGGAGTAAAGCGTGAAGGTATTACATGCGACCCCAGCCCCGAGATAACCGCTTGCTTGCCGCCTTGCCCCAAGACAGTTGGCAGCGTGTGCGAGCTTCCTTGGAGTACGCCCCGCTGTCCTGCCGCCAAGAGCTGTACGCTGGCAGCGAAGGCATGAGCCACGCTTACTTTCCGACCAGCGCGCTGGTGTCATTGATGAATTTCACCGATTCGGGCGCATCGTCGGAATCGGCTTTGGTGGGCAATGACGGCATGGTGGGCATCTCGATGTTGATGGGCGGTGGCTCAACATGCACCCACGCCGTGGTGCTCAACTCGGGCGACGCTTTCCGGCTGCCGGCGCAGGCACTGAAAGAAGAATTCCAGCGCGCCGGGCCGGCCATGGAAATGCTGCTCCGATACACCCAGGCGCTGCTGACTCAAATGGCCCAACGTGCGGTGTGCAACCGGCATCACAACCTGGCACAGCAACTCGCGCGCTGCCTTTTGCTGAGCCTTGATCGCAACCCCGGGGCCGAGATCGTGATGACGCAGGAGGTGATTGCCAACCGTTTGGGCGTGCGCCGTGAAGGTGTGTCGGAAGGCACGCATCAGTTGCAGAGGTTGGGCGTGATCAACAACAAGCGAGGCCGCATCCAGGTGCTTGACCGGCGCGCGCTCGAGAGCCGCGCCTGCGAGTGCTATGAAGTCGTGAAGCGTGAGTGCGACCGCCTGGTGCCCGCGCCCGAACGCGAGTTGCGGTCAACCGAAACAATGTTGCGCACCGCGTGATTGAAGGTGGGCGGCCCGCCGGGGTGGCGGGTGCGGTGCACCCTGAATCCCGAGCTATTTGCGCGCGTGTGAGCGGCCTTCAGCTTCAGCCGCCTGCATCTCGCCCGCCTCAGCAGGCGAGTTGGGCGCTGCGTCGCGCGCAGCTGGTTCGACCCGGCCTGACTTCACAAAACCTTCGACCGATTCGCGGTGCTTGCGCGCTGCCGTGTAGTTGCCTTCACCTTGCATTTCAGGGTCTTCTTCGCTTTCGGCGCCCTGAGCGCCGGCGCCCGCGACTGATGCGTCTGCATCGTCGGTTTTACTTGCATCAGCCGGCAAGGAATTCTGCTGGGCGGGCTTGGAAATTGGGCGGGGCGAATTCATCGTTCATGCTCCTGGTGGGCTGCAAACGGCAGGCCCGGCGGGCCCGTGTGCCACAGCGTGACATGGGCTTGGGCGCGGCGGCATCGGCCAAGGCCCTGTGAGCTTGTCAGCCGTGGCCCACATCCATCGCCGTTCGCGCGACGTTGCCCTCTCTTTCATGCCGCAATCAAACCGGGTGGGCCGCTGGCACCCGGATTGCCTGCCTATAGAAACACCGCGGCAGCCACCGCGCTGAAACCGGAGAAAGCGATGCCCCGTATTGCTGAAATCATGTCCACGCCCGTTCAAACCACCAGCCCTGAAGAAAGCTTGCGCAGCGCTGCGCAGTGCATGCAGTCGTTCAACGTGGGAGCGTTGCCCGTCTGCACCGGTGGGCAGCTGCTGGGCATGCTGACCGACCGTGACATTGCCGTGCGCGCCGTGGCGCAGGGTCTCGACCCCGACGAGGCCTGCGTTTCCGATGTGATGACCCAGGAAGTGCAGTTCTGCACCCTCGATCAAGACAGCCAGGATGCGATGCGCCTGATGGGCCAGTGGCAGGTGCGCCGGCTGCCGGTGGTGGATGCCAAGGGCAGTGTCGTGGGCATCGTGGCGTTGGCCGATGTGGCGCTGCGCCAGCCGGCTCACATCGACCAGACCGTGCGCGAGATCTCCGAGCCCCGGGGTGGGGCGCCGCAGGCTCAGGTCGCGGCGGCAGCGCGCGCTTGAGCGTCACCCGCGCGCCAGGGCTGGGTCATCGGCCCTCCTGCGTGCAGGAACGCCGACCCGCCGCTATGAGCCGCGGTAGGTGGTGTAGGCCCAAGGCGACACCAGCAGCGGCACGTGGTAGTGCGCAGCCGCATCGGCGATGCCGAAGTCGAGCAACACCTCGTCGATGAACGCGGGTTGAGGCAAGACCACGCCGCGCGCGCGAAAGTACGGCGCCACCGCGAACACCAGCCGGTACAGGCCCACCGCCATGGCTTGCGCGTCTAGCAGCGCAGCGCCGTCGTAGCGGCCGTCGGCATTCAAGGTGAAGGCCTTCAAGGTCGTGGCATGCGAGCCCTGCATGCGTTGCAGCGTGACCTGCATGCCCGCTGCCGGGCAGCCGTTCATGATGTCGAGAACGTGGGTGCTGAGGTGTCCCATCGGCGGCCTTTCATGCTGGGTGGGTGGCCATGCGAGCATTCATGCATGCTGCCTGGCGGCAATGCGGCAATACACCAGGCAGTGCACACAGCCGGCAAGTGCGACGATCATGCTCTTGCTGTGAATGAGCTGCCCGAGTGCGAGGATGGGTACATCAACGCAATGATGGCGCAGCATCTGGCGGCCGCTGAACAAAACCTGCACCAGAACCCACAGAGCGAAGACATTTCCGTCGCACAGCGCCCCTTGGGGTTGAACCACGCATGAACCACCACGCCACACCGTCATCACCCTACCCGCGCGACCTGCGCGGCCATGGCCGCCAGCCACCACATGCGCGCTGGCCCGGCCAGGCACGGGTGGCGGTGCAGTTCGTGTTGAACTTCGAGGAAGGCGGCGAGAACAGCGTGCTGCATGGCGATGCCGGCAGCGAACAGTTCCTGTCTGAAATGTTCAACCCGCCGGCGTTTGCCGCCCGGCACCTGAGCATGGAAAGCATCTACGAATATGGCGCGCGCGTGGGCGTGTGGCGCATCTTGCGCGAGTTCGAGCGCCGTGCCTTGCCGCTCACTGTGTTCGGTGTCGGCATGGCGCTGGAACGCAGCCCGGAAGTGACCGCGGCGTTCAAGGCCCTGGGCCACGAGATCGCCTGCCACGGCTGGCGCTGGATCAACTACCAAGGTGTGCCTGAAGCCATTGAGCGCGAACACATGGCGCTGGCCATGACACGCATCGAGGCGTTGACCGGCGAACGCCCGCTGGGCTGGTACACCGGGCGCGACAGCCCGAACACGCGCCGCCTGGTGGCCGACCACGGCGGCTTCGCATATGACAGCGACCACTACGGTGACGACCTGCCGTTCTGGCTGCGTGTACGCAAGTCTGACCACACGCTGGCGCCACACCTGGTGCTGCCGTACACGCTCGATGCCAACGACATGCGCTTCGCCCTGCCGCAGGGCTATTCGCACAGCGACGAGTTCTTTCAGTACCTGCGCGATGCGTTCGATGTGCACCATGCCGAAGGCGATGAGCGGCCAGCCATGATGAGCATCGGCATGCATTGCCGCATCCTCGGGCGGCCCGGGCGCATGCGCGCATTGCAGCGCTTTCTCGACCATGTGCAAGCGCACGACCGCGTCTGGGTCGCGCGGCGCATCGACATCGCGCGCCATTGGCGGGCGACGCATCCGTTCGACGCCAACACCGCTTTTGTTTGGGAGTGAACCCGTGCTGACCCTCGACCAGATCAACGCCGCCAGCGCCGACGAAAGCGTCGCGCTGCTCAGTGGCACCTATGAACACTCGCCGTGGATCGCACAGCGCACCGTGCTGGCGCGGCCCTTCGCCAGCCTGGTGCACCTGAAGCTCGCGCTGGCCCAGGTGGTGCGCGAAGCGGGCCGTGAGGCGCAAGTGGATTTGATCCGCGCCCACCCTCAACTGGCGGGCAAGGCCATGCTGAGCCAGACGCTGACCGCGGAGTCGAGCAACGAGCAAGGCCAGGCCGGCCTCACCGCCTGCACGCCGGCAGAGTTGGCCCGCATCCACCAGCTCAACGCCACCTACAACGCCAAGTTCGGCTTCCCCTTCATCCTGGCGGTGCGCGGGCCGCGCGGCACGGGGCTGAGCAAGGCCGAGATCATGGCCACCTTCGAGCGGCGCCTGGCGCACCACCCCGGTTTCGAATTGGCCGAATGCCTGCGCAACATCCACCGCATTGCCGAAATCCGCTTGAATGACAAGTTTGGCCACACGCCGGCGTTGGGCAACCAGGTGTGGGATTGGGCCGAGCAGCTATCAGCCCACAGCGACCCGGGCTTTGCCGAGCGCGGCGAACTCACCGTGACCTACCTCACAGATGCCCACCGCGCCTGTGCGCAGCAACTCGCGCACTGGATGCGCGCCGAGTGCGGCTTCGACAGCGTTGAGATCGACGCCGTGGGCAACGTGGTGGGCCTGTATCACGGCAGCGGCGAGCACGCCAAACGCCTGCTCACCGGCAGCCACTTTGATACCGTGCGCAATGGTGGCAAGTACGACGGGCGGCTGGGCATCCTGGTGCCCATGGCCTGCGTGC
>JAYUHT010000287.1:0-4954 GCA_043766725.1 Burkholderiales bacterium
TCGTCGGCCACGATCAGTTGCGGCCGCGTGATCAGGGCACGCGCAATGGCGATGCGCTGGCGCTGGCCGCCGGAAAATTCATGCGGATACTTGCTGCCGTCGCTGGCGCGCAGGCCCACCGCGGCCAGCACTTCGGCGCAGCGCTCTTGCTGCTCGGCGCGGCCGGCGCCTTGCAGCAAGGCCAGCGGCTCGGCCACGGTCTGCGCCACCGTGCGGCGTGGGTCGAGTGAACCAAAAGGGTCTTGAAACACCATCTGCATGTGGCAGCGCAGCGCGCGCAGCTCCGTCGCGCCCAGGGCGTGCACGTCATGCCCCAGCAACCTCACGCTGCCCGCAGTGGGCGGCTCCAGCGCCATCACCAGGCGCGCGATGGTGGACTTGCCGCAACCCGACTCGCCCACCAGGCCCAGGCTGCGCCCGCTGCTCAGGCTGAAGCTCACGCCCTGCACCGCCGCCACCGCCGGTGCGGCCACCCAGAGCTGGCGCCGCGGCAGGCGGTAGTGCTTGGCCAGGTCGCAGACTTCGAGCAAGGGCGGGGCTTGAGTCACTGCCGTCATCACGGCAGGCCTAACACATCACTGCGCAGGCAACGCGCCTCGTGGCCCGGGCCCAGCACCTGCAATGGCGGCGGCGCGGCGCCGCACGCCGGCAGCGCGTGCGCGCAGCGCTGCGCAAAGGGGCAGCCGTCACCCAGGTCGGCCAGCTCGGGCACGCGCCCGGCAATGGTGGCCAGGCGGCTGCCGCGCGCCGCGTGCAACTGGGGCCGCGCCGCGAACAAGCCACGCGTGTAGGGGTGGGCCAGGTGCCTGAACACGGCGGCAGTGGGGCCGCTTTGCACCACCGTGCCGCCGTACATGACCAGCAGGTGCTGCACGTTTTCGGCCATCAGGCCCAGGTCGTGGCTGATCAGCAGCAACGCCATGCCGTCTTCGCGCACCAGCTCGGCAATCAGCTTGAGCACTTCGCGCTGCACCGTGGCATCGAGCGCGGTGGTGGGCTCGTCGGCGATCAGCAAGGCCGGCCCGCAGGCCAGCGCGATGGCCAGCACCACGCGCTGGCGTTGCCCGCCCGAGAGCTGGTGCGGGTAGGCGTCGAGCCGCGCCGCGGCCTGCGGCAGTTGCACGCGCTGCAACAAGCGCAGCGCTTCGGCGCGTGCGGCGGCGCGGTCGAAGCCCTTGTGCAGGCGCAAGGTTTCGCCGATCTGCCGGCCCACGCTGTGCAGCGGGTTGAGCGCGGACATGGGTTCTTGAAACACCATGCCCAGGCGCGCGCCACGCAGGCGGCACCAGTCGGTCTCGCTCAGCGTGGCCAGCTCCTGGCCGTCAAAGTGGATCCTGCCGGTCACGCCGGCGCCTTCGGGCAGCAGGCCCATCAGCGCCAGCGCGGTGAGCGACTTGCCGCAGCCCGATTCGCCGATCAAGCCCAATGTTTGGCCGCGTTCAAGCGTGAACGACACGCCGCGCAGCGCCGCCACCGGCCCGCGCGGGCTGGGCAAGGTGACGCGCAAATCCTGCACCCGCAGAAGGTTCATGGATTCAAGTATCGACCAAGCCTGCGCGGCGGGTGCGACGTGCGTTTCGTCACAGCTGCGTGCGTGGCCACGAAATGGCGCGTGCAGAACTGTCAATTCGTGGCCTCGATGACCGCCCGCGCGCGCCGCTGCACTTGGGTCGCGCCGGCCAGCGGCCGATACCCACCCAGTACCGGCTCACCTGCAAGACGCAGGTGCGCCGCCGATGACGCCACACGCCCGCTTGCCGGGCTTGCAGGGAACCCCATGACCAAACCGCCCCTTCGCATTGCCGCCATCTCGCTGGCCGTGGCCTTGCTGACCACGGCCGCCGCAGCCCAGTCCGCTGCCGATTTGCGCGGCGCCGTGGTGCGCGCACTGAGCAACAACCCAGAGGTGACGCTGAAGTTCCACACCTTGCAGGCCGCGGCTGACGCGCAAGACATTGCACGCAGCGCGCGTCGCCCCAGGGTGGAGCTGACTGCCGACATCGGGCACGACCGTTCCAGCTTCAGCGGCGCGGCCACCGAGAACCTCAACCGCGCTGGCATCGGCGTCAGCGTGACCCAGTTGTTGTGGGACGGCCTGGGCACGCGCAGCGAGATCGCGCGCACCGGCCATGAACGGCTGGGCCGTTACTTCGATCTGCGCGAAAGCAGCGAACAGTTGGCGCTGGAAGCTGCGCGCGCGCACTACGACGTGCTGCGCTACCGCCAGCTCGTGCGCCTGGCCGACGACAACGCCACCCAGCACAAGCAGGCGGCGCAGAAGATCGAGTCGCGCGTCAAGGCCGGCGTCGGCCGCGGGGTCGACCTGGAGCAAGCCAACGCGCGCCTGGCGCTGGCCGAATCGAACCTGAACGCCGAACGCGCCAACCTGCATGACGTGGGCGCGCGTTACCAGCGCCTGGTGGGCGAAGCGCCGGCCAACACGCTGGGCATGTACGTGCTCGACGGCGGCGTGCCGGCCACGCCGCTGGACGCACTGAAAACGGCGCTGGGCACCAGCCCGGCGATCAGCGCGGCGATCGAAAACCTGCGGGCCGCGCGCGCCGCGGTGAGCACGCGCACGTCTGCCATGCAGCCGCGCGTGGAAGCGCGGCTGCGCAGCGGCGTGGGCCGCAACTATTTGTCGCAGGTGGGGCGCACGTCGGACACCGCCGCCGAGGTGGTGCTGAACTGGACCTTGTTCGACGGCGGCGCCGGCCAGTCGCGCGTGCGCCAGCAGGCCAACCTGGTGCACCAGGCCATCGACATGCGCGACAAAGCCTGTCGCGATGCGCGCCAAACCGCGGTCATTGCCTACAACGACCTGGGCCGCCTGGGCGACCAGCTCGGCCACCTGGAGCGCAACACCCAAGCCATCGAACGCGCCCGCGACGCCTACCGCCAGCAGTTCGACATCAGCCAGCGCAGCTTGCTGGATTTGCTCAACGCCGAGAACGAGGCCTACACCGCGCGCCGTGCGCTGGCCAATGCACAGTTCGACCGCGCCCTGGCCTATGCACGCACGCATGCGGCGCTGAACCAGCTCGTCACCCAACTGGGCATTGGCAGCTCGCAGCTGGCCGAGGTTGAAGACTGGGACGCTGGCAGCGACGCCGCCGGCCGCTGCCCGCTGGAGCTGGTGCCGGGTGGCAATGCCGACTCCGGCCCGCCGCCGCCGCGCATGGCCGCCGACCCGAACCCGCCGCTGGTGAGCCTGCCCGAGCGGGCTGCCGCACCGCTGCCCGCCCCGGCCCAACCCGTGCCCGTGCCTGTGCCGCCGGTTGTGGCGCCTGCGGTCGTGCTCGCACCCGTGGCCGCGCCGGCCGCCGCGGCGCCGAGCACGCCCAGCGCCAGCGAGGCCTTCCGCGCCACGGCCGAATCGCTACCCAACCTGGTCAACGCCTGGGCCGACGCCTGGCGCAGCAAGAGCTTCGAACGCTATGCCGCGTTCTATGCCAACGACTTTGCCGGCAGTGAAGCCTCGCGCACGGCCTGGGAAGCCAAGCGCCGTGCGCTGTTGGGCAAGAAGGGGGCGATCAAGCTGACCCTGGGCCAGCCCGAAGTGGTGGATGTCGGTGACGGCCAGTTCGAGACCCGCTTCACGCAGCGCTATGTGTCGTCGAACTTCAGCGACAGCGCCAACAAGGTGCTGACCTGGCGTTTCATTGATGGCCAGTGGCTGATCGTCAAGGAAAGCAATCGTTGAGCGCGATGGCTGCTGCCGAAATCGCCCAGATCGCCGCGATCAACGACAGCGCTACCGCCGCGGCGCCGGGCCTGCGCGAAGACACGCTGGCGCCCGACGCGCTGCTCGACTGCCTGGTTGAAGCCTGCCGGCTGCACGGCGTGGCGGCGTCACGCGCGTCGCTCAGCGCGGGGCTGCCGCTGGCCGGTGGCCGCTTGTCGCCGGCCCTGGTGGAACGCGCCGCGGCGCGCGCCGGCATGGCCGCGCGGCTGCAACGCTGCACGCTCGAAGAGATCGACCCGGCCACGCTGCCGGTGACGCTGCTGCTGCACGGTGACGCGGCTTGCGTGCTCACCGGCTGGGACGCCGCCGGCCTGCACGCCAGCGTGCTGTTGCCGCAAACCGGCGCCGGCGCGGTGAGCCTGAGCCGCGCTGAATTGGCGGCGCGCTACAGCGGCATCGCCCTGCACCTGCGGCCACGGTTTCGCTTCGATTCGCGCGCCGGCCCTGTGGCCGCTGCCGGGGGCGGCCGCCTGGCGCGGCACTGGTTTCTCAGCACCGTGTTGCAGCAACGCGGCGTGTACCAAGACGTGCTGCTGGCCGCGCTGCTGGTCAACCTGTTCGCGCTCGTCTTCCCGCTGTTCTCGATGAACGTGTACGACCGCGTCGTGCCCAATCACGCCATCGAGACGCTGTGGACGCTCTCCATCGGCGTGCTGCTGGTGATGGGAGCGGACCTGTTCATCCGCCTGCTGCGCAGCCATTTCGTCGACGAAGCCAGCGCGCGCATCGACCTGCAGATTTCGCGCACGCTGATGGAGCGGGTGCTGGGCATGCGGATGGAGCACCGGCCGGAATCGGTCGGCTCCTTCGCCTCCAATCTGCGGGGCTTCGAACAGGTGCGCGACTTCATCGCGTCGAGCACGGTCGCGGCGCTGATCGACCTGCCCTTCGCCCTGCTTTTCGTGGGCGTGCTGGCGTGGATCTCCCCTTGGCTGGTGCTGCCGGTGGCGGTGGCGTTTGCCATTATTCTGGTCATGGGCTACCTGCTGCAGCACCGGCTTCACGCGCTGAGCGAATCGACCTATCAGGCCAGCGCCTTGCGCAACGCCACGCTGATCGAAAGCCTGAGCGGCATCGAGACCATCAAGTCGCAAGGTGCCGAGGGCGTGATCCAGGCCAAGTGGGAGCGCGCCAACGCCTTCCTGTCGAAGACCCAGGTCAAGATGCGCGCCCTGTCGTCGGGCGCCTTGTTCAGCACCGCGACGCTGA
>JAYUHT010000288.1:0-4950 GCA_043766725.1 Burkholderiales bacterium
AGGCTGATGAGGTGCTCGTTGATCAAGGCCTTGACCTTCTCGCCGGCATCGCCGAGTTGCATGCTGCTGTCTTTGTAGCGCTCCTTCGTCACTTGCAGGATGTAGCCGAATCTTTTGGCCGGCACACGGAACGGCTGCGCCGACGCGTGCGGCAGCACGATGTCCAGGCTCATCAAGAACTTCTTCAGGTACACCTCAAAGTCAGCCCGCTGGCGCTCGTCGCGCAGCGCCTTCACGGCCGCATGCACCACCGCCGCTTCGGCGTTCACATCAGACAGCTGCCCATTCACGAAGGCCCGAATCTGCTTCACG
This sequence comes from Burkholderiales bacterium, assembly GCA_043766725.1. GTDB lineage: Bacteria > Pseudomonadota > Gammaproteobacteria > Burkholderiales > Burkholderiaceae_C > Rubrivivax. The sequence continues at coordinate 313 of JAYUHT010000288.1, forward strand.
CCCAGCGCATCGAAATGCTGCAGTAAGCGCTGGTAGCGCTCCTCCAGAACCGGCAGCTCGGTGTTGATGTTCTTCAAGCCGTCGTGCAGCTCCTGCAACTCATCGGTTGAGGTGTAGAGCGTCAACGCTTCGGTGAGGTGGTTGGCCAGCCCGATGTAGTCGACCACATACCCGCGCTGCTTGCCACGCTTGACACGGTTGGTGCGGGCAATGGCCTGCAGCAGACTGTGCTCGCGCAAGCGTTTGTCGATGTACATCACTTGCTCCACGGGCGCATCGAAACCCGTCAGCAACATGTCGCACACGATCAGAAAAGCGATGCCGGTGTGGGCCTGATCCGGGTCATCGAGGTTGAAGCCCTTGCGGAAGCTTTCCACCGCGTTCATGCGCGCGGCCTGCTTGCGGGCCAGCGTGATGATGGCCGCCTCGTTGGTGCCGTCTGAAGAAACCACCACCGCCGTCTTCAGAAAAGACAAGCTGCGCAGCAAGGCCGCATCGGGCACCGCACGGGCTTGCTCTGCGGCAACACGTTCGGCCAGCGCCGCTTCAATGCCAGCCTGGTAGCGCACACACGCCAGTTTGGAATGGCACACGACCTGGGCCTTGAAGCCGTTGGGCAGGATGTTTTCCACATAGTGCCGCACCAGGTCTTGCGAGATCGCGTCGATGCGCGCCTTGGCTTCAAGAATATCGCCCGTCGCCCCGTACTTCTTGCGAATGGCCGCGAGGTCTTCTTCGCTGCGCTCGCGAAACAGGTCTTCGAATGCCTCGTCGAAAGCATGCTTCTCGTTCAGCGCACTGTCGGCCGTGCGGCCTTCGTACAGGATCTGCAGCGTGGCGCCATCGTTCACCGCGTCGAGCAGGCGGTAGGTGTCGATGTACTCGCCAAAACGCTTGGCCGTCTTCTTCTCGCCGTGACGATCGGTCAGCAGCGGCGTGCCCGTGAAGGCCAGCCGCGTGGCATTGGGGAAAGCCTCGAACACGTTGTCGCCCAAGTCGGAGCTTTGGGTGCGGTGCGCCTCGTCGATCATCAGCACGATCCGCTCCGACGTGTTCACCACACCGAAGGTCTTGCCCGCCGGCATCACCAGGTAGGTGCCCAGCGCTTCGGCCACCCCGTTGCTGAGCACCGGCTCGCGTTCCTGGAACTTGTGCACCATCACCATGTTCAGGTCGGAGCTGTCGGTGCCCAGCTGGCCACGCAGCGCCTCGGTGTTCGCGATCACGTTGACCCGCCCACCGATCAAGCGGGCGGTTTCGCTCAACTGGTCTTCCAGATCGTGCCGGTCGTTCACGAGCACGATCTTGAAATCGTTCAGGTCGGTGCTGGCGCGCAGCATGCGGGCCAGAAACACCATCGTCAAAGACTTGCCCGAGCCTTGCGTGTGCCACACCACGCCGCTGCGCTCCATGGCCGTCTGGCCGGTGCGCAGACGCTCCAGCACCTTGTTGGCGGCGCGAAACTGCTGGTAGCGGCACACCACCTTGATGCGCGTGCCGCCCTCGGTGTCCATGAACACGGTGCAGGTGCGCAGCATCTGGAGCAGGTTGCGCTGGCTGAGCATGCCGGCCACCAGCCGCTGCTGCGCATTCAAGCCGTCTTGCGGCAAGTCTTGCTGCGGGTAGAGCGTCTTCCATGCGTAGAAGTGTTCATCGCTCGAAGTGAGCGTGCCGTAGTCGGCTTCGAGCCCACTGCTGCGCACCAGCAGCAGGTTGCTGTGAAACAGGCGCGGCTCACCTTCCGTCAACCCGGCTTGTTCGGTTTGTTTGCGGCGGCGCATGTAGCGCTGCAATTGAACGAACGCTTCCTGCATCGGGTTGGCGCAGGTGGCCGAGCCCTTCTTGCACTCCACCACCACGAGCGGAATGCCATTCACGAGCAGCACGATGTCGGGAATGATGAAGTCTTTGACGCAGCCCGGCGTGTCGATGCGGAACTGGTTGATGGCGTGGAACCGGTTGCGCTCGGGGTGGTGGAAGTCGATCAACTGCACCACCGGGTCGGCCTCGCCAGTGGCTTCGTTCACATCCACCTGCGCCTTCATCAGCAGATCGTGCACAGCTTGGTTCGCTTCAAGCAGCGTGCGCTTGGGTTGGCGCAGCAGTTGCTGCTCCAGCTCGTCGAGCTGCGCGGGCGTGAGCCACGGCGTGCCGTCTGGCAAGGCATTGATGGCGCGCACTGATTGGCGGAACACTTCCGGCAACCACCACTGGCGAAAGCTCGTGCGCAGGCTGAGCCCGGCCGCCTGTGGCACGCCGGTGCCTTGGTCGATCACCACCCAGCCTTGCGCGGCGAGCTGCTGCAGGAATGGCTGCTCGACCTCGGTGTATTCGCTCATGGTCCGTCAAACACAGCTTGCCGACAGCTCCGTCCCGATATCACTGTGCTCAGGCAGCGATCAATCGCGATGCGGTTGGTGTCAGCCGATCCAGCGCAATGCCGATCGCGCGGTCGTCGAACAGGCGGCTCTTGCGCACGCCGGCTCCTGCCACAGGCCAGCGCACCAGACCCTCGCGCACGGCATCAACCGTGGGCTGCACGCCTTCGCGACACAACAGCCAGTCGACCGTGGCCAGCAGCTCCATCCCGAAAGGCGACTCGAACCCATCGATCAGCGCAGCAGTGTCTTCGAGCGCCTGCGCATAGGCTTTGCCTTCGCTCTTCAGGTAGGCCTGAACCACATCCTTGCGAGCATCGTCGAACCAGATCACGTCGAGCGGGCCGGCGTCGCTGATGCGCTTTTCGCAGCGCAGATAGCTGCCGTCGAGATCATTCAGAACAAAGCCCAGCTTGGGCGTGTAGGGGCCATAAACATGAGCCTTGAACTGAAGCTTGAGCGGGTTGTCGTTCGCCGGCACAAGCCGCTCGATGGATCGCTCCACAAACCACGCCAGTTTTTGAATTTCGAGCAGGCTGCACTCCATGCCCAGCACCCAGTAGCGGCGCACCAGCTCCGCGATCAAGGCACGCGCCGGGGTGAGTTTTTCCACACCGGCGCGTTTGGCCACGTTCTGGTACCGCGTGGTGGGCTCGAACACGAGGATGTCCACACCGGGCAAGTCGCCCAGCACCTGCTCGATCTGCTCGCGCACCAGCGCCCAGTCGAGCCCGCCATTGCCCGCACCGAGCGGGGGGATCGCAACGGACTTCACCTGCTGCTCGACCAAAAAGCGGCGCAAGTCATGCAAACCTTCGACCACCCATTCGAGCCTGGACGGCGAGCGCCAATGCTGCTTGGTCGGAAAGTTGACGACCCACTTCGGCCCGCTCAGCTCGCCAGTCTCGGTAACGAACATTCGGCCGGTCTGCACCTGCTTGGCCTTGCAAGCTGCCGCGTAGAGCTGGAAGTTGAGGTCGAAGCGCTCTTTGAACATCAAGGCGATGCCCTTGCCCATCACACCCACGGTGTTGACGGTGTTCACCAGCGCTTGCGCGCCGGCGTTGAGCAAATTACCTTGGGTGTAGGTGAGCATCAGAAGTACCAACCCGTGCGGGCATGGACGGGCAGTTGAAGGCCGAGCGCCCGTATTTTGTTCTCAAACGCCTGTTTCAGGCCATCGGTGTAACACACGATGCCCAGCAAACCCTGCACAGGCAGGTGGCGATGGATCAAGGCTTCGGCCTGGTAGCGTTCCAGCTTCTTCGGGTCGTCCAGATCACGCTTGAAATCGCGCGCCTGCAAGATGCCCCAGTCGATCTCGGTCAACGCCGCCGGGTCGTCGAAGTAGCGTGTTCCAGGCGGGTAGGCGTGCCCGTCTGTGAACAGGACCGGGACGCCCAATTCACGCACGCGGTGCAGGCTCGACACCAGAATCACGATCTCTTCATTGCGCCGCTGCACCACGCTGCGGCCGGAGTGGATGTTCTTCATCATCACCGAGAACGGCGTGAAGTAGAACGGCACGTAGTCGCTGAGCGTGCCGCCCGGTGCGATGGGCACCACGCGGTGGGCGCGCTTGTCGATCAGCTCGGCGTTGCCGATGTTCAGGTAATTCGGGTCTTGCTCGGCCGCATTGCGGCAATGCAGGCCGTGCGACAGCAGCCAGGGCAGGTTGTCGCGGTGGACGATGCGCCAGATCAATGCCTTTTCGGCATTCAGCTTGGGATAGAGCTTAGGCATCGGCCGGTTCTGGCACGGGCGCATCAACGTTCACCGGGACTTTGCCGGTGAGGAGGGCTTGCATGAGTCCGAGTTTCTGACGCTTGAGCTTCTCGACATCTGCCTCGGACTTGAACAGCAAAGTGTCGGTGCTCTTGAGCCTGTTGGCGATCATGTGCTGCTCTTCGAGGCCGACCGGGCACGCGATGCGCAGCTTCTTGAAATACGGCAAGCCAATGGTCAGGATGGTGCTACCCATCGCAATGTTCTCGAAGGTGCGTTTGTTGAACTGGAGCCAGTAGTAGAGAAAGTGGTTGTCCATCTTCTGATCGCACTTCCAACACATGAAGTGCTGGCTGACAGCCATTGGCTCCGTGGTGATCGCGCTCTTGCCGACACCGGCGTCACGCGACAAGACGACGATGCCCGCCGGCTGGAGCACGGCCGACGAATTCTGAATGCCCTTGTGGCTGATTTCCAGCTCGGTATCGGAGATGTAGAGGCGATCCAGCCTATGTGAATCGGCCAGCGACACCCA
>JAYUHT010000289.1:0-13004 GCA_043766725.1 Burkholderiales bacterium
ATGAACAAGAGCAGCTTCGTGCAAAACGCCAAGGACTGGACGCAGATCCTGTCGCAATTCGCGCTGGGCATTGCGGCGTTGAAGACGATCGGGAACTGAGCCGCGATGGTGCCTCAGGAATTGGGCCAAACGCTGGCCGTTGACGATGAAGGCGACGAAGGCCTGAGCCTGCTCGATCTGGCCTTGCCGTTGGTGCAGCACCGTTGGTTGTTGTTGCTGGGCCCGATGCTGGCCGGTGCGCTGGCGCTGGGCGGCACCTACCTCGTCAAGCCCATGTTCACCTCAAAGGTTAGTTTTCTGCCACCACAGCAGCAGCATAGTGCGGCCGCTTCGGCCGTGGCGTCGCTGGGTGCTTTGTCAGGGCTGGTTGGGTCGGCAGCGGGCCTGAAAAGCCCGGCGGATCAATACGTGGCGCTGCTGCAAAGCGTGACGGTGGCTGATCATCTGATCGACGAATTCAAGCTCATGCAGGTCTACGACACCGAATACCGCTTTCAGGCGCGCCGCAGGCTGACCGAAAACGCGCGCGTGTCGCTGGGCAAGAAAGATGGTCTGATCGTGGTGGAAGTGGACGACATCGACCCGCAACGCGCCGCCGCCATCGCCAACCGCCATGTTGATGAGCTGCGCGGCTTGACGGCCAAGCTGGCCTTGACGGAAGCTCAACAACGCCGCGTGTTCTTCGAGGGGCAACTCGCCAAGACGCGTGACGACCTCACCCGCGCCCAGCAAACCTTGCAGGCCAGCGGCTTCAACCCCGGCGCGCTGAAGGCCGAACCCAGGGCCGCCGCCGAAGGCTATGCCCGGCTGAAGGCCGAGGCGACCAACGCGGAAGTGCGCCTGCAAACCATGCGCCGCAGCCTGGCTGATGGCACCCCCGAAGTACAACAGGCGTTGACGCTGCTGGCCGCGTTGCGCGGCCAGTTGGCCAAGGCCGAGGACTCCAGCGACACCAAGGCCGGGCCCGACTATGTGAGCAAGTACCGCGAGTTCAAATACCAGGAAACGCTGTTTGAACTGTTCGCCCGGCAGTACGAGCTGGCGCGAGTCGACGAGAGCCGTGAAGGCGCGTTGATCCAGGTGGTGGATGCGGCCTTGCCGGCTGAGCGCAAGAGCCGGCCGCAGCGCCTCATCATTGCTGCGGCCACGGCCGCCGTGGTGGCCTTGATGCTGGCCGTGTTCGTCACCTGCCGCCACTTCTGGCGCGCGGCCAAGGCGCGGCCCGAAAACGCGCACCGCCTGGCCAACCTGCGTGCCGCACTGGGGCGCCGGTGAGACGCCCTGTGTCAACCGCAGCGCCGCGGGCCGAGCGCCGGGCCGCTCCCAAGCCGGCCCGCGCCAGCCGCGAGCCGCGGCTGGCCTTCGGCAGGCGCGAAACCGTCCTCAGGACGGTTTCACGTCCGGCCTCAGTCCCCTTGGGGGATCGGCTGACGTACTCGTCAGGCGAGGGGCACGCATGAACCTGTCGGGCAAGAAAATCCTGGTCACCGGAGCCGACGGCTTCATCGGCTCGCACCTGGTTGAACACCTGGTGGCGCTGGGCGCCAACGTGCGCGCCTTCGTCTACTACAACAGCTTCAATTCCTGGGGCTGGCTGGATCAAAGCCCGCCTCATGTTCAGCGCGAGCTGGATGTCTTTGCCGGCGACATCCGCGACCCGCACGGCGTGCGCACCGCCATGACCGGCTGCGACGTGGTGCTGCACCTGGCCGCGCTGATCGGCATACCGTACTCGTACCACTCGCCGCAAACCTACGTCGACACCAACATCAGCGGCACGCTCAATGTCGTGCAAGCGGCGCGCGACCTGGGCGTGCAGCGCGTGGTGCACACCTCCACCAGCGAGGTCTATGGCACGGCGCGCTTCGTGCCCATCACCGAAGCGCACCCGCTGCAGGGCCAGTCGCCGTATTCGGCCAGCAAGATCGGCGCCGATCAAATCGCGCTGAGCTACCACCTTTCGTTCGACACGCCGGTGGCCGTGATGCGGCCGTTCAACACCTACGGCCCGCGGCAGTCGGCGCGCGCCGTCATTCCCACCATCATCACGCAGATCGCCGCGGGTGCGCAGCAGATCAAGCTCGGTGCCGTGCACCCCACGCGCGACTTCAACTTCGTGCGCGACACGGTGCGCGGCTTCGTGGCCGTGGCGCAAAGCGATGCGGCCGTTGGGCAGGTGGTCAACATCGGCAGCAACTTCGAAGTCAGCGTGGGCGACACCGCCCGGCTTGTTGCCACGCTCATGAAGCGCGAGGTCGAATTCGTCAGTGACGACGCCCGCCTGCGCCCTGCCGGCAGCGAAGTCGAGCGGCTGTGGGCCGACAACACCCTGGCGCGTGAACTGCTGGGCTGGGCGCCGGAATACGCCGGCCTGGAAGGCCTGCGCCGCGGCCTGGTTGAAACCGTCGACTGGTTCACCGAGCCGGGCAACCTGCGCGGCTACAAGGCCGACCGTTACAACGTTTGAAACCATTCATGAACGGCATCGTTGAAACGCCCCCGGTAGCGAACCTCATCGCAGGCACGCTGAGTGCCGTGCGGCAGGTGCTGGGCGCGGCGCAAGGCACGATCGCCCTGCATGAGCCCGAATTCGCCGGCAACGAATGGGCCTACGTCAAGGAATGCATCGACACGGGTTGGGTGTCATCAGTCGGCGCGTTCGTCGACCGCTTTGAACGCGACCTGGCGGCCACCACCGGCGCCGCGCATGCCGTGGCCACGGCCAATGGCACGGCGGCGCTGCACATGTGCCTGCTGCTCGCCGGCGTGCAGCCGGGTGACGAAGTCTTGATGCCGGCACTGACCTTCATTGCCACGGCCAATGCGGCGTCCTACTGCGGCGCCGTGCCGCACTTCGTCGACAGCGAAGCAACGTCTTTGGGCGTGTGTGCCGCCGCGCTGCAAACGCATCTGCAGCAGGCCGCCGTGCTGCGCGGCGATGCCTGCTTCAACCGCCAGACCGGTGCGCGCATGCGCGCCTTGGTGGTGATGCATGTCTTCGGCCACCCGTGCGAGCTTGATGCGCTGGCTGAACTGGCCCGGCGCTGGCACCTGGTGCTGATTGAAGACGCGGCCGAATCGCTGGGCGCCACTTACCACGGCCGCCACACCGGCAACGTGGGCCTGCTTTCGGCGCTGAGCTTCAACGGCAACAAGGTCGTCACCACCGGCGGCGGTGGCGCCGTGCTCACGAATGACGAGACCCTGGCCAAGCGCGCCAAGCACCTCACCACCACCGCGCGCACGCCGCACCGCTGGAACTTTGTGCATGACGAGGTGGGCTACAACTACCGCCTGCCCAACCTGAATGCCGCGCTGGGCTGCGCGCAGCTTGAGCGCCTGCCCGGCATGGTGCAGCGCAAGCGCCAACTCGCCATGCGCTATGAAGCCGCGTTGGCCGGCGTGCCCGGCTTGCGCTTCTTGCGTGAACCCGCCGGCACGGCCAGCAACTACTGGCTCAACGCCATCGTGCTGGACGAGGCGAACGAAGCCCGCCGCGACGAGCTGCTGGCCGCGCTGAACGATGCCGGCGTCATGGCCCGCCCGCTGTGGACGCTGATGCATCGCCTGCCCATGTACCAGGCCTGCCCGCGCAGCGCGTTGCCCACCGCCATCCAACTTGAAGCGCGCGTGATCAACCTGCCCAGCAGCGCGAAGCTGGGGGCTTGATGGCGCGCAAGGTTTGTGTCGTCAGCGGCAGCCGCGCCGACTACGGTCTGCTGCATTGGCTCCTGCACGACCTGCGCGCCGACCCCGCCTTCGAACTGCAACTCGTGGTCACCGGCATGCACCTGTCGCGTGAGCATGGCCACACGGTTGACGAGATCGAACGCGACGGCTTCAAGGCCGACCGCCGCGTGGAGATGCTGCTGGCCAGTGACACGCCCGACGCCACTTGCCGCTCGGTGGCGCTGGGCGTGATCGGCATGTCTGAAGCATTCCTGGCGCTTCAGCCTGAGTTGGTGCTGGTGCTGGGCGACCGCTTCGAGATCCTGGCCGCGGCGCAGGCCTGCCTGTTCCATGGGGTGCCGCTGGCGCACATCGCCGGCGGCGACACCACCGAAGGCGCGTTCGACGAATCCATCCGTCATGCCATCACCAAGCTGGCGCAGCTTCACTTCGTGACCAACGAGCTGGCGGCACAGCGCGTGCGCCAGATGGGCGAAGACCCGCGCCAGGTGCACGTGGTGGGCAGCCCGGGGCTGGACCACCTGCATCGGCGCCCGCAGCTTGAACGTGCGGCGCTCGAAGCCGCACTGGGCATGCCCCTGGGGGCGCGCAACCTGCTCGTCACCTTTCACCCCGTCACGCTCGCGGGCGATGGCGGGCTGGCCGAGTTCAATGAACTGCTGGCCGCGCTCGAAGGCCTGCCCGCAGACATCGTGCTGTGGCTCAGCCGGCCCAACGCCGACCCCGGCGGGCGCAGCATCGGCCGCGCGCTTGATGCGTTCGCCCAGCGCCGCGGCGCCAGCGCGCGGGTGCATGCCTCGCTGGGCAGCCTGCGCTACCTCAGCCTGATGGCACTGTGCGACGCCGTGGTGGGCAATTCATCCAGCGGCCTGTACGAAGCGCCCAGCTTGCACCGGCCCACGGTGAACATCGGCACGCGCCAGCAAGGGCGCCTGGCCGCGGCTTCGGTGCTGCATTGCGCAGCACAGCGCGACGCCATTGCCGCGGCCATCAGCAGCGCGCTGGCGCTCGATTGCTCGAGCGTTGTCAACCCATATGGCGACGGCCATAGCGCGGCGCGCATCGTTGAGGTCTTGCGCTCGATGCCGCCGGCTGCGAGCCTGCTGAAGAAAGCGTTCCACCTGCAAGGAGCCAGCGGTGGCTGAACAAACCTTCGTCATCGCCGAAGCCGGGGTCAACCACAACGGTTCACTTGAGCGGGCACGGCAACTGGTCGACGTGGCCGCCGATGCCGGCGCCGACGCCGTGAAGTTTCAAAGCTTCCATGCCGAGCAACTGGTCACCGCCTATGCCGACAAGGCCGCTTACCAGGCCGCCAACATGGGCGAAGGCGGCAACCAACTGGGCATGCTCAAGGCATTGGAGCTGTCAGCCACTGACCACCACGCCCTGGTGCAGCACTGCCGCGCGCGCGGCATCCGCTTCATGTCCACCGCGTTCGATGCTGCAAGCCTGCGCATGCTGGCGCAGCTCGACATGCCGGCCATCAAGCTGCCTTCGGGCGACATCACCTGCGCGCCGCTGCTGCTGCAAGCCGCGCGCCTGCGCCAGCCGCTGATCGTCTCCACCGGCATGGCCACGCTGGCAGAAGTGGAGCAGGCGCTGGGCGTGATCGCCTTTGGCCTGCTGCATGACGCCGAGCCCACCAGCCGCACTGATTTCGAAGCCGCGTTCGCCAGCGACGCCGGCCAACACGCGCTGCGCCAGCGCGTCACCTTGCTGCACTGCGTGACGCAATACCCGGCGCCACCCGAAGCCGTGAACCTGCGCGCCATGGACACCCTGGCCGTGGCCTTCGGCCTGCCCGTGGGCTACTCAGACCACACGCTGGGCCTGGCCGTGGCGCTGGCCGCGGTGGCGCGCGGCGCGGTGGCGATCGAAAAGCACTTCACCCTCAGCCGCAGCCTGCCCGGCCCCGACCATGCGGCCTCGCTGGAGCCCACCGAGCTGGTAGCGCTGGTAGCCGGCATTCGCCAAATCGAACAAGCCCTGGGCTCGCCGCGCAAGCTGCCGGCCGCGGCCGAAGTGGGCAACCGGCCGGTGGCGCGGCGCAGCGTGGTGGCGGCACAGCCCATCGCACGCGGCGAAGTGTTAGCGCTGCACATGCTGGCCTGCAAACGCCCGGGTAGTGGTGTTTCGCCCATGGAGTTCTGGAACCTGATAGGGCGGCCGGCGAGCCGCGCCTACGGCCTTGACGAGCAGATCGAGCCATGACAGCCGCGTTGCCCCACATCGTCATCGGCGCTGGTGGCCACGCCCGCGTGTTGGTCGATGCCTTGCTCGCCGGCGGGCACCCGGTGCTGGGCCTGACCGACGCCGACCCCAGCCGCCATGGCCAACACATTTGCGGCCGGCCCGTGCTGGGCAGCGACGCCGCGCTGGGCGCGTATGCGCAGCACGACGTGATGCTGGTCAACGGCATTGGCGGCACTGGTGAAGTCAGCCGCGCCGGCAGCGCTGCGCTGCGCCACACCGTGCAGCAGCGCCTGCAAAGCCAGGGTTGGCATTTCGCCGGCGTGCAGCACCCGGCCGCGGTGGTGTCGCCCTTCGCCACGCTGGCCACCGGCGTGCAACTGCTGGCGGCCAGCGTGGTGCAAGCCGGCGCCGAACTTGGGGAGGCTTGCATCATCAACACGGGCGCCATCGTCGAGCACGATTGCCAGGTCGGCGCCTACAGCCACATCGCGCCGCGCGCGCTGCTCTGCGGCGCGGTGGTCGTCGGCGCGCAGTGCCATGTCGGCGCTGGCGCCGTGGTGCGCCAGGGCCTCCGCCTGGCACAAGGCACGGTGGTGGGCGCGGGCGCGGTGGTCGTCAAGTCAACCATCACGGCCTGCACGTTGGTGGGCGTGCCCGCGCGGCCCCTGGAAGGCCGGCCATGAAGCGCTGGGAACAAACGCTGATCGGCCCCGAAACCAGCCTGCGCGACGCATTGGCCACGATTGACCAAGGCGGCTGCCAGATCGCCTTGGTGGTCGATGCGCAGCGCCGCTTGCTGGGCACGCTGAGCGATGGCGACGCGCGCCGTGGCCTGCTCAAGGGCCTGGCCCTGAATGACCTGGCCAGCGCCGCCATGCACCGCACGCCCACCTGTGCGCGCCCGGGGCAAGACCGCCCTTCCATCCTGGCCACCATGCGCCAACTCGGCCTGCACCAGATACCCGTGCTCGATGCCGCGGGCGTGGTGGTGGGCCTGGAAACGGTGGACGACTACCTGGCCGCGCCCGAGCGGCCGCACAGCGTGGTGATCATGGCCGGCGGCCTCGGTCGGCGCTTGCAAGAGCTGACGCGCGACACGCCCAAGCCGATGCTGCGCGTGGGCTCGCGGCCGTTGCTCGAAACCATCGTGCGCGCCCTGGCCGAGCAGGGCTTTCGGCGCTTTTACTTTGCCGTGAACTACAAGGCCGAACTGATCGAAGAACACTTTGGTGATGGCGCCAAGCTGGGCGTGCAGATTGAATACCTGCGTGAAAAGCAGCGCCTGGGCACGGCCGGCGCCTTGAGCTTGTTGCCCCATGCGCCGACGCAGCCGGTGGTGGTGACGAATGCCGACTTGCTGACCAAAGAAGACTTGGGGCGCATGGTCGAGCGGCATGAAGAATCGGGCGCCGACGCCACCATGGCCGTGCGCGACTACGAAATGCAGGTGCCCTTCGGCGTGGTGCGCGAACGCGACGGCGCGATTGAGAGCATTGAAGAAAAGCCGGTGCAACGCTTCATCGTCAGCGCCGGCATGTACGTGCTTTCGCCCTCAGCGCTGGCGTGCGTGCCGCGCGAGCAGTACCTGGACATGCCTGCCTTGTTTGAAACGTTGGTGGCGCGCGGCCTGCGCTCGCGCTGCCACCACACCGATGGTTATTGGCTCGACATCGGGCGCCTTTCAGACTACGAGCGTGCCAAGCTCGACTTTGCCGAGGTGTTCCGGTGATCAACTGCGGCAAGGTGCTGGCCGTGATCGCGGCGCGCGGTGGCAGCAAGGGCCTGCCGGGCAAGAACATCCGGCCCGTGGCCGGGCGCCCGCTCATTGCCTGGAGCATCGCTGCGGCGCAGGCTTCGCAAAGCATCGACCGCACGGTGCTTTCAAGCGATGACGACGCCATCATGCAAGCCGCGCGCGCCTGTGGCTGCGAGGTGCCCTTTCGCCGCCCGGCGCACTTGGCCAGCGATAACGCCACCAGCATCAGCGTGCTGCTGCATGCGCTGGATGAACTGCCGGGCTTTGAATACGTTGTGCTGCTGCAAGCCACCTCACCGCTGCGCACCGCCGCTGACATTGACGCGGCCTGCGCGCTGCTGGCGCAGAGCGGTGCACCGGCCTGCGTGAGCGTGTGCCTGGCCGAGCAAAGCCCGTATTGGATGTACCGGCTGGGCCCAGGCCAAGCCCTGCAAGCCCTGCTTGAAGCGCCGCCTGGTGCCACGCGCCGCCAAGACCTGCCCGCCGTGTACACACTGAACGGCGCGGTCTACGTGGCGCGCATTGATTGGCTGCGCCAAACGCGCAGCTTCATCAGCCCGCACACGGTGGCGCAGGTGATGCCCGCCACGCGCTCGATCGACATCGACACCCTTGAAGACTTTGAAGCCTTTGCCCAAGCTGTAGCCGAGAAAGCCCATGCTTAAGTACCCGCAACGCCGCCCCATCGACCTGGCCCCGTTCCGCAAGAGCGAGCCCGACAGCACCCGTTACGGCCTGCCGCTGAACGTGGGCTTTTGCCGCCGCTGCGTCATTTCGAACCAGCGCCCGAATTCGGCGGTGGAGTACGCGCACACCAAAGACAGCAAGAAGGTCACCATCAATTTCGACGCCGAAGGCATTTGCGACGCCTGCCGCATGGCCGAGCAAAAGCACGGCAGCATCAACTGGCAAGCGCGCGAAGAGCAACTGCGCGAGCTGTGCGACCGCCACCGCAAGCACGATGGCAGCTACGACTGTGTGGTGCCCGGCTCGGGCGGCAAAGACAGCTTCTACGCCGCCCACATGTTGCGCACCAGGTACGGCATGCACCCGCTCACCGTGACCTGGGCGCCGCACATCTACACCGAATGGGGTTGGCGCAACTTCCAGGCCTGGCTGCACGCGGGGTTCGACAACTTCTTGTGCACCCCCAACGGCCGCGTGCACAGGCTGGTGACGCGCCTGGCGGTGGAAAACCTGTTCCACCCGTTCCAGCCGTTCATCTTCGGCCAGAAAGCCCTGGCGCCGAAGATGGCGCTGCTGCACAAGATTCCGCTGGTGTTCTACGGCGAAAACGAGGCCGAATACGGCAATCCGATTGCCGACACGCAAAGCGCCAAGCGCGACTGGTCCTACTTCACCTCTGACGACAAATCAAAAATTTACTTGGGCGGCACTTCGGTGGCCGACTTGCAGCAACACTTTGGGGTCGAGCCCTACGAACTGCAACCTTACTTGCCGGCCAACCCGGAAGAGGTCGAGCGCCAGAAGGTGGAGGTTCACTACCTGGGCTACTACCTGAAGTGGCACCCGCAGAGCTGCTACTACTACTCGGTGGAGCATGGCGGCTTTCAGGCCTCGCCTGAGCGCACGCCGGGCACGTACAGTAAATACAACAGCATCGACGACCGCATCGACGACTTCCACTACTACACCACCTTCATCAAGTTCGGCATTGGCCGCGCCACCTATGACGCGGCGCAAGAAATTCGCTCGGGTGACATCACGCGCGAAGAAGGCGTGGCGCTGGCCAAGCGCTTCGACGGCGAATTCCCGGAACGCTTTGCCGAAGAAGTCTTTCGCTACCTGAGCATTCCGGCCAAGGAATTCCCACAGGCTTCGACCATGTTCGAACAGCCCGAGATGGACCGCGCCTACTTTGACAACCTGGCCGATTCGTTCCGCTCACCGCACCTGTGGCAACGCAACGGCGAGCACTGGCAATTGCGCCACAGCGTGTGGCACGGGGCAGCCTGAATGGCCAACGTGCGCCTCATCGCCCGGCTCGACATCAAGGGCCCCAACCTCATCAAGGGCGTGCACCTCGAAGGCCTGCGCGTCATGGGCGACCCGCAGGAATTCGCACGCCGCTACTACGAGCAAGGCGCTGATGAGCTGATTTATATCGACATCGTGGCCAGCCTGTACGGCCGCAGCAAGCTCACCGAGATCGTGCGCCGCGCCGCGTACGATGTGTTCGTGCCGCTCACGGTGGGTGGCGGCATTCGCAGCAGCGAAGACGTGAAGGAACTGCTGCGTGCGGGCGCTGACAAAGTGGCCATCAACACCGCGGCCGTGCGCCGCCCCGAGCTCATCACCGAAGTGGCGCAGCGCTTTGGTTCGCAGTGCATGGTGCTGTCGATCGAAGCCAAGCAACAAGCGCCGGGCCGCTGGGAAGTCTTCACCGATTGCGGGCGTGAACGCTCGGGCGTGGATGTGGTGGATTGGGCGCGGCGCGGGGTTGAACTCGGAGCCGGCGAAATTTTGCTCACTTCAATTGACCGTGAAGGCACGCGCAAGGGCTTTGACGTGGCCTTGACGCGCGCCGTGGCCGCAGCCGTGAACGTGCCCGTCATCGCCAGCGGCGGCTACGGCGAACCGGCGCATTTGAGCGCGGTGGTGGCACAGGGCACGGCCGACGCCGTGGCCTTTGCCGATGCCCTGCACTACGGCCGCACCACGCTGCCCGATTTGCGCGCGCACGCCCTGCAAGCGGGCATTGCGGTGCGGAAGGTTTGAGATGCACGTGACCATCGTCGACTACGGCATCGGCAACCTGTTGAGCGTGAGTCGCGCGCTTGAGCGTTGCGGCGCCGAGGTGTCCTTTGCCACCGATGCCGCGCAAATTGAAGGCGCGCAGCGTCTGGTGCTGCCCGGTGTGGGGGCATTTGCCAACGGCATGCAAGGCCTGCGCGAGCGCGGTCTGGTCGAGCCCCTGCGCCGCTACGCGGCTTCCGGCCGGCCGCTGTTGGGCATTTGCCTGGGCATGCAGATGCTGGCCAGCACAAGTGAAGAATTCGGCGAGCACGAAGGGCTGGGCCTGATTCCCGGGCGCGTGGTGCCGGTGCCCGTGCTGGACACGCAAGGCCTGGCGCTGAAGAGCCCGCACATCGGCTGGGGCGCGCTGGCCCCCAGCGCATTGGCCGATTGGCGCCAATCGGTGCTGGCCACCACCGCGCCTGGCACACCCATGTACTTGGTGCATTCGTTTCATGTGGTGCCTGACTCGCCAGCCGACCTGTTGGCACACTGCGACCATGGCGGCCATGCCATCACCGCGGCGATTCGCCGCGGGCAGGTCACCGGCTTGCAGTGCCACCCAGAAAAGAGCGGCGAAGCCGGCCTGGCGGTGCTGGCCGAGTTCTTGCGCTCGTGAGCACCCAGGCACAGGCGTTGGCCAGCAATCCACGCCACGTCGTTTCGGCCGGCGTGCTCTATGGCCTGGCCGATGTGGCGGTGCTGGCGGTGGGCGGCTTCCTGCTGTTGCCCCTGTACACGCGCACGCTGTCGCAGGCCGAGTTCGGCATGTTCGTCATCGTCAAGGCCAACGTCGAAATCATCAGTTGCCTGCTGCATATGGGCCTGGTATCTGCGGTGGCGCGCGTCTACTTCGACCACCGCCGCGCGGGGCAGCAGGCCGCGTACATCAACTCGGTGTTGCTGTTCTTCGGCCTCGTCGCGCTGCTGGCCACGGGCCTGTTCGCGGCCGGCGGCGAGCACCTGTGGGCGTGGCTCTCACCCGGCGTGCCCGCTCAACCCTTCATGTGGCTGGCGCTGGCCATTTCTGTCCTGGCGTTCGCCTCTTCGCTGGGCACCACCTGGCTGCGGCTGGAAGATCGGGTGCGGGCCTTCACGCTGGTGCAACTGGCCTCGGCCGCTCTGCTGGTGCTGGCCACGACGCTGGCCCTGGCGGTGTCGCACAGCGGCCTGCCAGGCTTGCTGCTGGCCATGCTGAGCAGTTCGGTGCTGGGCGCGCTGATGTTGCCGCGGCTGCTGGGCGGCGCGCTGCGCTGGCGCATCCATTGGCCACATGTGCGCGACACCCTGCGCTACAGCCTGCCCATCGTGGCCGGGCTGCTGGCCTACTTCGTGCTCAACCGCATCAGCACCCTGATCCTGCAACGCCATGTCGGCCTGGAAGACATCGCCGTGTTCGGTTTGGCGCAACAACTGGCCATGCTGGTGGGCATTGCGGGCACGGCCTTCGCCAAGGCCATGCAGCCGGCCGCGTTTCGCGCCGAGCCGGGCCAGTTCCCGGCGTTGATGAAGCGCAGCACACGCTCGTTTCTGCTGCTCATGACCGGTGTCACCAGCCTGGTGTTGCTGTTCGCCACCGACATCATCACCCTGCTGGCGCCAAGCCACTACCAAGCCGGGCACGACGTGTTGCGCCTGCTGCTGGTGGCCAGCTTCATCTATTCGATCAGCCTGCTGTCAGACACCGCCTTGCTCTACCACCGGCGGCCCAAGGCCTCGGCCGCGGTGTCGGTGGCCGGTGCAGCGCTGTCGGTGGCGTTGGGCCTGGTCCTGATCCCGCGCCTGGGCCTGTTGGGCGCGGCGTTGACGATCACCCTCGCTTTCCTCGGCCTCACGCTCATCGGCCACGCGGTGGCGCGGCGGGTCAGCGGGCTGTCTTACCTGCTGCCCTTTGCGGCCGCGTTGGCATGCGTCTGCGCCGTGGCCGGCTTCGAAGCCTGGGTGCAGCGCCAGGGCTGGCCTGAGCTGCTGGCGCTGGCTGTACGCTGGGTGGCAGCGGGCGCCGTCGCGGGCGGCTTGTACACGTTTCAAAGACGGCGTCCTCCTGCCCTTGTCTAGCCAAGCCATGCTCACCACACTCAAACGCCAGCTCGGCCTGAACCCCCTCAAATGGCTGGCGGGCACCCGACGCCTGCGCGAACAGCTGCGCAGCTTTGATGCCGGCCCCGTGCCGCCGGCTGGTGCGCCGCGCTTTGCCATCGTCGTGACGCCCTGGCTGGGCACCTGGATCCCCTGGTACTCGCTGGCCGTGGGCTTGCTGTTGGGCGGCCGTGGCAACGCCGTCACTTTCTTGCTCGACAGCTTCCCCTTCGGTGCCAACCGCCTGCGCCACCGCTTCGTGCTGGCCTGCTTGCGCGCCGTGTTGCGCCGCGTGCCGCCACGCTTTGCCGTGATCGACCTGGGCCGCCACGGCGGCGGCGCGAACCTGGACGCCGGCGCCCGCGCTTCGATTGCTGAACTGGCGCGCCTGAACGCGGTGTGGGAAATGCGCGGCGAAATGAACGAGCGTGGCCGCCAGGCGTTCACCGCGCAATGCGTGCGTCAGCTCGGCGCGGCGCACAACGCCATTGCCGCGCAGATGCGCCGCGGCGCGTATGACATGGTC
>JAYUHT010000290.1:0-4935 GCA_043766725.1 Burkholderiales bacterium
CAGCGGCAATTCGCACCAGAAACAACTGCCCGCGCCGGGTTGGCTGATGACGCCGACTTCGCCGCCCATCATCGTGGCCAGCTCGCGGCAGATCGACAGGCCCAGGCCGGTGCCACCGAAGCGCCGCGTGGTGGATTGATCAGCCTGCGTGAAGGGCTGGAACAGCCTGGCTTGCGTGGCGTCGTCGATGCCCGGGCCGGTGTCGTGCACCTCGAACAGCACGCGCTGCGCCGACAGCCGGCGCGCCGCCAGCCGCACCTGGCCGCGGGTGGTGAACTTGATGGCATTGCCCAGGAAGTTGCTGAGGATCTGGCGCAGCCGCAATTGGTCGCCCATCACCCGGCCGGCCACGCCGAGGCCAGGTTCGAGCTTGAATTCGAGATCGCGCGGCTCGGCCAGCGTGGAGTAGGCGCGGTGCAGGCCACGCAGCAGTTCGCCCAGATCAAAAGCCGAGTTCTCCAACTCGAACTTGCCGGCCTCGATTTTTGACAGGTCGAGGATGTCGGAAATGATGGCCGACAGCGCCTGCGCGCTCTCGCTGATCTGTTCGAGATACTGCGTGCGACGTGTCTCGTCCACCCCCGGCGCGCTGGCCAGCCGCGCCAGGCCCAGCAGGCCGTTCAGCGGCGTGCGCAATTCGTGGCTGGTGTTGGCCAGGAAGGCGCTCTTGGCACGGTTGGCGGCCTCGGCCTCGTCGCAGGCGCGGGCCAGCGCTTGCTCGACCTGGCGCGCCTCGGTGACATCGTCAACGATCCAGATCGTGCCGCCCTTGGCCGGGTGGCTGGGGTCGATGGCGCGTGCCGCCACGCGGGCCAGGAAGGTGCTGCCGTCCATGCGCCGGCAGCGGCGCTCGAACTCGGCCGATTCGCCGCGCGCCAGCGATGGGCCGATCTCCAGGCCCACAGCAAAGTAGTCATCGTCGCTGGCCCAGATCACGCGCCCGGGCCGGCCCACGAGGCCGCCCTTGGGCCAACCGAACATCTGCGCAAAGCGCGGGTTGGCGAGCACGAAGTTCTGGTCGCGTGTGACGGCGATGCCCACCGAAGCGTTGTCCAGAATCGCCTCGCGCTCCAGCCGCGCGCGCTCGACCTGCGAGACGTCGCGCGCATTGATCACCAGGTATTCGCGCCGGTCCATCGCGAAGCGCGCGCCCGACACCAACACCGGCACGGCGCGGCCCGATTTGGTGGCGAAGTGGGTCGGCATGTCCAGCACCTTGCCCTGGTGTTCGATCATTTCCAGGAAGCGCTGGCGGTCTTGCGCCACATGCCACAGGCCAAGCTCTTCAGCCGTGCGGCCCACCACTTCGGCCGCGGCGTAGCCGCTCAGCCGCTCGAAGGTGTGGTTGACCATGGTGGTGCGCCCGCTGCCCAGTTCGCTCAGCGTGATGAGGTCGGGGCTGGTGGCCACCAGGTGCGCCAGCATAGCCTCGGAGCGCCGCACCGCGTCTTCGGCCGCCTTGCGCTCGGTGTCGTCAACATAGATCGACAGGATGGCCGGCCGGCCGTCGGCATCGACCCGCACGCCGGTGGCGCGCACCACAACGCGCCGCCCACCCTGGCCGATGAGGCGGAATTCAACCACCTGCAGCGCGCGCCCGGCGGGCAGCGCTTCAAGTTCGGCCACGCGCAAGCGCGCGCGTTCGCGCGACTCGCCGCTTTCATAGGCCGCCAGCAGGTCCTGGCCGAGCATGCTTTGCAAGTCGGGGTAGCCGAACAGCGCCACCGCGCTGGGGTTGGCGTCGAGCACGCTGTGGCCGCGGTGCAGCACCAGCGGCGTGGGGATGTGGGCAAACAGCTCCTGGTAGCGCAGTTCGGTGGCCACCAGGGCCTCGTTGGCGGCCACCTGCGCGCTCACATCCCGCGCCACGCCCCAGTAACCCACGAACTGGCCGCGCGCGGCGCGCCGCGGCTCGCCGCTGACCATGAAGTGCCGCAGCGTGCCGTCGCCCCCGCGCCAGCGCAAGGGCAGGTCGCGAAACGGCTCGCGCTGGCCGAGTTGGGCTTGCAGCAAATCGAGCGCCTCGGCGTCGATGCCCACGTGCGGCAACTCCCAGGGCAGCTCGCCGCGGCCCCTGAACTGCTCGGCCGCGGCGTCTTGCGGGCGACGATCAGGCGCCAGGGTGGTCAGCCGGTATTGCTCGTCGATCTCCCAGTAAGCATCGGCGGCAATGGCCAGCAGGCCGCGAAACCGCGCCTCGCGTTCGTCGGCGTCGGCGACCTGGCGCTCCACGACCTGGCCGATCATCAGCCCGCCCACCAGGCCGGCGGCGATCAACACCCACTGTATGAGCGCGCGCAGCCACAGCGCTGAACCGTGCAGGCCGGGCAGGCTTTGGGGCAGCCATTCTTGTTGATGTGCCAGGGCCAGCGCCCCCACCACCGCGGCGGCCCACAGCGCCACCGCCAGGCCCAGGCCGCGGCTCGACACGACGCTGGCCATGCACACCATCAAGGCAAAGAAGCCTATGCCCGGCGCCACCAGGCCCCAGCCGAGCGACGCACTGGCCAGCCCGATCACCAGGATCGCTGCCGCCGCCACCCCAGCCACCCAGCGCTGTGGCTGTCGGACAGGCCATTGCACCGCCACACCGCAGACCACCGTCAACCCCAGGAAGGCCGCCACCAGGGCAGCACGCCGGCTATCGGCCAGCTCGGGCGTGACCAGACCAAAGATTGCAGCGCCCAGCAACGAGGCCAGCGCGGCGGTGGCAAAAAAGTGGCGCGCGATGCGGCTGCGCACGCCTTCACTGGCCGCCACCTCGGGCGCGGCCGCCGCGGCATGGGCCAGCGGTGCGGCCGGCGCCATGGGCTCGGTGCGCTCGCGCAAGCCCTGCGGTTGGGTGGCCTGGAAGTCGGTCATGACTTGGCCGGTTCAGGCGCGCAGCGCCGCGTTGAGCTGCGCGCGGGTGGCCTGCGCAGCGCGCCGCGCCGCGGCGACAAAGTCTTCACCGGCCGAGGCGTAGAGCACGGCGCGCGAAGAACTCACGATCACCGGCGCCTGTGTGGCCGCTGCCGTGCCGCGCCAGCCGGCGCGCACCGCGGCTTGCGCATCGCCGCCCTGGGCGCCGATGCCCGGAATCAACAGCGGCAGCGTGGGCGCCAGCTCGCGCACCCGGGCCAGTTCCTGCGGGTAGGTGGCGCCCACCACCAGGCCGATCTGGCCCGTGCGGTTCCACTCGCCCGCGGCCAGCCGCGCCACGCGCTCGTACAACAGCTCGCCACCGGCCAGCGCCTGGCCTTGCAGGTCGGCGCTGCCCGGGTTGGAGGTGCGGCACAACAGGATCACGCCCTTGCCGGCATGGCGCAGGTAGGGCTCGATGGAATCGAAGCCCATGTAGGGCGACAGCGTCACGGCATCAGCCTGGTAGCGCACGAACACTTCGCGCGCGTACTGCTCGGCCGTGGCGCCGATGTCGCCGCGCTTGGCGTCAAGAATCACCGGCACATCGGGCGCGGTGCGGCGCAGGTAGGCCATCAGCCGTTCGAGCTGGTCCTCGGCGCCATGCGCGGCGAAGTAGGCGATCTGCGGCTTGAAGGCCAGCACCAGGTCTTTGGTGGCGTCGACGATGGCAGCGCAAAAGTCGAAGATGCGCGCGGCATCGCCGCGCCACGCCGCCGGGAAGCGCGCCGGCTCCGGATCCAGCCCCACGCAGAGCATCGATTCATGGCGCCGTTCGGCGGCCAGCAAGGCGGCGGTGAAGTTCAAGTCAAGGGTCTCGTGGCAATTACTTATTAACGTTTCAGATGCGCCGCGCCTGCGCCGCCGCGTTGCCGGTGTAGCCGGCCGGTGTGAGCGCCAGCAGGCGTTTGATCTCGGCAGCCGGCAGCGGCAGCTTGGCGATAAAGCGTTGCAACACCGCGCGGGTGATGGGCTTGCCGCGCGTCAACGCCTTGAGCTGTTCATACGGGTCGGGCAGGCCGTGGCGGCGCATCACGGTTTGCACCGGTTCGGCCAGCACCTCCCAGGCAGCGTCGAGGTCGGCATTCAGCGCCGTGGCATTGACTTGCAGCTTGTGTTGCCCGCGCAGCAGCGCATCAAAGCCCAGCACGGTGTAGCCCAGCGCCACGCCCATGTTGCGCAGCACGGTGCTGTCGCTCAGGTCGCGCTGGAAACGCGAGATCGGCAGCTTGTGGCTCATGTGGCTGAGCAACGCATTGGCCAGGCCGAAGTTGCCCTCGGCGTTTTCGAAGTCGATCGGGTTGACCTTGTGCGGCATGGTGCTGGAACCCACTTCGCCGGCCTTCAGCTTTTGCGTGAAGTAGCCGAACGAGACATAGCCCCAGACATCGCGCGCCCAGTCGATGAGGATGGTGTTGGCCCGCGCGATGGCGTCGAACAGCTCAGCCATGTAGTCATGCGGCTCGATCTGGATGGTGAAGTCGTTGAGCACCAGGCCCAGGCGCTTTTCCACCACCTGGCGGCTCAAACGCGGCCAGTCCACACCCGGGTAGGCCGCCAGGTGCGCGTTGTAGTTGCCCACCGCGCCGTTCATCTTGGCGCGCAGCGGCACCGCCGCGATTGCGCCGCGCGCCAGGCGCAGCCGCGCCACCACGTTGGCCACTTCCTTGCCCACGGTGGTGGGGCTGGCCGTCTGGCCATGGGTGCGCGCCAGCATCGGCTGCGCGGCCAGGGCGTGGGCCACGCCGGCCAGGTGCGCACACAGGGCGTCCAGCGCCGGCAGCAGCACCTCGTCGCGTGCGCTGCGCAGCAGCAAGGCATGGCTGACGTTGTTGATGTCTTCGCTGGTGCAGGCAAAGTGCACGAACTCGGCGGCAGCGGCCAGTTCAGGCAGATCGACCTCCCCCGCCAGCTTCTGCTTGAGCCAGTACTCCACCGCCTTCACATCGTGGTTGGTGGTGCGCTCGATGTCCTTGATGGCCTGGGCGTCGGCCTCGCTGAAGGCCTGCACCAATGTGCGCAAGCTGGCGCGGC
>JAYUHT010000291.1:0-4908 GCA_043766725.1 Burkholderiales bacterium
GCGATGGAGGTTGCGCCGAAGGTGTTGGTTTCGATGATGTCGGCACCGGCGGCCAGGTATTGGTCGTGGATGGCACTGATCACATCGGGCCGGGTCAGCGACAGCAGGTCGTAGTTGCCCTTCACGTCTTTGCTGTGCGTGGCCAACAGCGTGCCGCGAAAGTCAGCCTCGCTCAATGCATGGCGCTGGACCATGGTGCCCATGGCGCCGTCGATGATGACGATGCGCTCATGCAAAATCGCCGGCAGTGCCGCGGCGCGCGTGTAGCGCAGGTGGTGTGGTGATGGGCTTGATGGGCGAACAGTCATGCCTGAATTGTAGAAAGAGCGCTGCGCGCGATGAAGCATCTGTTGCCCCGAAAGGCCTTTGAGTACTTGCAGGCGCATGCCGACGCGCTGTTTGTCGACGTGCGCATGGAGATCGAATACCTCTACGTTGGCCACCCGCCGCGGGTGGTGCATGTGCCCTGGTACGAGTACCCCGAACTGACGCCGCAGCCGCAAACATTCGTGGCCCAGGTGCTGCGCGAAACGGGCACGCCAGAGCGGCCGGTGGTGCTGCTGTGCCGTTCAGGCCAGCGCACGGTGGCCGCAGGCCTGGCGCTCGAAGCCGCCGGCTTCACCGAAGTGGTGAACGTGTTGCATGGCTTCGAGGGTGACCTGGACGAACACTTCCAGCGCGGGCGCCTGAACGGCTGGCGCCATGACGGCCTGCCGTGGGAACAGCTGTAGGAGCGTGAGCGGCAGAAGGACGGCGGCTGCAACGCGCGAGAAACCGGCACCGCTCGGTATCACCGCCTGCGCCCAGGGGAACCACCCTGGGCTTGTCGGTGCTCCCAAGCGGACTTCAGTTTTCGCACGTTTGGCTTCGCCGCTCTTCGAGAACGCTTCGCCGCCTTCTGCCGCCCACGCTCCTATAGCGCGGCCTTCATGAAGCCGATGCCGCGGCGCTGCCGCACATCAGGCTTCACACGGTGTTCGCTTTCCAGCTGGGCCATGAATTCTTCGGGCGTGAAGGCGTCGCCCAGGATCTCAATTTGCCGCTTCACCGCCGCAAAGTCGCCCGGCACCAGTTGGTCGAGATTCAGCAGGCGCTGGCGCTGCTCATCCGTTAGCGCCAACTCATCACCCGCCAGCGCTTCGGCCACGAACATGCGTTGGCGCTGCTCAGTCTTGAGCACGTTGAACTTGATCTTGAATGTGAAGCGCCGCAATGCGGCTTCATCAAGGTCTTCAAACAGGTTGGTGGTGCAGATGAACACGCCGCTGAAGCGCTCCATGCCTTGCAGCATTTCGTTCACTTCACTCACTTCGTAGCTGCGCTCGGCCATGCGCCGGCTGCGCAAGAAGCTGTCGGCTTCATCGAGCAGCAACACCGATTGTTCGGCCTGCGCCTCGGCAAACATGCGCGCCATGTTCTGCTCGGTTTCGCCCACGTACTTGCTGGACAGATCGCTCGCCTGGCGAATCATCAGCGGGCGCTGCAAGGCCTGTGCGATGTGCTCGGCCAGCGCCGTTTTGCCGGTGCCGGGCATGCCATGAAAACACAGCGTGCCGTGGCCGCGCTTCTTCAGCGCTTCAACGATGCGCGGCACCTCGAAACGCGACTCCACATTCAACAAGCTCAGGTCATACGTTGTCACCACCAGCCGCGCGCCGCGCTCGCCGTTGTTGCTGTTGCCCAGGGCCGCGTCGGCATTGCCGAGTTGGCGCAACAGCAGCGCCTCGAAGGCCGGCGCATCGCTGTCGCCGGCAGGCGTGGCCAGTTGCGCGAAGCGCACCGCGGTGCGAATCTGCGCGGGTGTGAGACCCTTGCGTTCGGCCAGCTTGGCGCTGAAACCTTCACTCACCGGCGCACCCGCGAGGGAACGCGACACCAGCCCTTCGCGCGCGCCGGGCGGCGGGCTCTTCAGCATCAAGTGGTATTGAAAGCGGCGGCGAAACGCCGGGTCGATCTGGTCGATGCGGTTGGTGACCCAGATCACCGGCACCGGGTTGGTTTCCAGAATCTGGTTGACCCAGGCCTTCCCGCTCACGCTGGCGCTGGGCTGTGCGTCGCTGGCATCCATGCGCGCGATGAGGTGCGCGGCTTCGCTGGAGATGGGCGGGAAGACGTCTTCGACTTCATCAAACAACAGCGCCACTTCAGGGCTGCCTTTCAGGAACACCTGGCTGATTTGCAGGCTGCGATAACGGTCGCGCCCGCTGAGCGAATTGCCGTCGCGGTCAGCGTATTCCACCTCGTACAACTGCAAGCCCGCAGCCTGGGCGCAGACCTTCGCCAGCTCGGTCTTGCCCGTGCCCGGTGGGCCGTACAGCAGCACGTTCACGCCCGGCTGCTTGCGCTGCACGGCGTGGCGCAACAAGCTCACCAGTACCGTTACTTCTTCGGCCACGAATGAGAAGTCGCCGGGCTGCAACTCGCTCTTGCTGGCCGGGCGGGTGAACACGGCCATCAGGTCGCCCGGGGCGCGGTATTCGCGCATCAGCACCGGGGGCATTTGTTCGCTCACCTTCATCAGGTCAGCCAGGTCGGTGATGTTGTGTTCGGAGATCAGGTTCTCGACCATGCCCACGCGCTCGAGCCGCGAGCCGGCGCGCAAGGCTTCGGCCACTTCACGCGCATCCACCCCGGCCACGGCGGCCAGTGCCGCATACGCCTCTTGCGCGCTGGAGACCTTGAACTCCACCAGCAGGCCGCGCAGATCGCGCTGGTAGCGCGCCAGGGTGCCGTACAGCAGCAAGGCGCGCTCGGCCGGGTTGAGCTGCAACAGGCCGGCCAGCGCGTCGATGTTCTTCTGCACCAGCGTGCTTTGCTTCTTCAGCGCACGTTCCAGCCACTCACAGCTCGCGCCCAGCACGGCCAGCATGTCCTTGGGCGCGTCTTTCACGTATTCGTCGATGTAGAAGAACAGCGTGCCTTCTTCATACGGCCCGCGCCACAGGCCGTAGCGTTCGATGAAGGCATCGTTGTCAAGCGCCTCATGGCCGCGCCAATGCTCGTTGCCCTTGCAGCGCACGCGCAAGAAGGCGCGCAGCCGGGTGAGCACGGCCACCGGCCACACGAGGTGGCGGCCGGTGAGTGACATGAGGCTGTTGCAGTCGCGCCGCAGGTTGAAGCGGCCGGCTTGGCGCAGCGTGAGCGTGAGCACGAAGTGGGTGCACAAACGGTCGAGCACCGGGCTGGCCGCCAGACCCGGCGAGGGAATCAACGTGCCTTCAACGCGGCCCTTGACCATGGTGTGTCCTCCAGCGCTGCCCACGATGGGCTGCGAGCTAACGCGGCCCATGTTGTCGCAGAGGACACCTGCTGGCAAGCCAGCATGAATAAATTTCAGTGCAGCACCAGGGGCTGCTGTGCCAGGGTGGTGTAGGTGGCGATGAAGTCGTCGAGCGCCTCTTCGTTCGGGCCGCTGGCCATCAAGGCCTGGACGCCACTCTTGAATTGCGCGGCCACTGCGCCTTCAATGAAGATGCCCTTGCGCGCGAACTTGTCGACGATCTCGAAACCGCCGCGCGTGGCGGGCTCGCCAGCCACGGGCAGGCCATCGGCCGGCGTTTCTGGCGCCGTGTTGTCTGCAACGTCGATCTGCACGACCACGAAACTCTCTGAGTTGTAGACCATCTGCATGGCATGAGCCCTCCTATGGCGCTACATGGAGGCCGGCCTTGCGATTTCAAGGCGGGCTCATGTCAAGCAGCCACCATTCCAGCGCAGCCGGCCCCGGCGCGGTTGACAGACGCAGCCGCAGCGGCAAGTAGGAGCGCGCCGGGTCGAGCCAGATCTCAACGCGCGTGTCGTAGGGCCGCGCGGGCTCGCGGCGCAGGGCCACGGTGGACACGGCCGGCGCGCCGTCAATCGGCGTGTGCCATTCAGCACCCAGCACATCGAAGCGCCAGACCTGGGCGTCGCCGCGCGTGCCGGCCACGAACAGCTCGATCTGGCCACCCGCAGTCAGCGCAGCCGGCTGCGCCTGCGCGATGCCCGCCAACTGGATGATCCAACTCAAACGGTCTTGCGCGCCGGGCAGCAACTCGTGCTCGATGGCCGGGCCCGAGAACGTGATGCGCCCAGCCTGGCGCTCGAAGTTCACGGCACGCGCCTCGCGCCCACGCGCGCCTTCGGCGTAGCGCTGCGGGGCCAGGCCAGCGGCGTCGAAGCCACCGCGGCTGATGCGTTGCCCGCCACTGCGGCCCGGCAGATCCCCCTGCAAGCGCAATTCATAACTTTCCGCTGCAGGCAGCCACAGCAACTCGGCGTGGCCTTCGCGTTCGCCACGCTGCGTGCGAAAGCGCAGGTGCGTGGCCGGTGGCAAGGCCGTGGCATAAATTGGCAGCGCGCGCGCCCGGCTCGGTGCGGCAACGGCGATGGCTTCTTGCGCCGGGGCTTGCATCAGCGGGGCGGCTGCCTTGGCGCGCGGCGTGGGCCGCACCGGTGGGGCGGTTGGCCCCTGCAACCGCCGCTGCAACGGCAACGCCGCTGGCGTGGGCACCGGCACCTGCGGCGGCAGCTCGTGCGGGGCCTCCGCCACTTGCCGCACCCGCACCACTGCCAGCGCGGCGCTTGCAGCGGCCTTGCTTGCCGGCAGCCTGGCCGTGGCCGGCCACAACAGTGCAGCGTGCACCCAGACCACCGCGGCCAGCAGCGCCAGGGCCGCCCAGCGCTGGCTCGCCGCCCGGGCGGCGAAGGCGGCCCAGGGCGCCGGCAGTTTGCTTGGCATCGGACAATGCTGCCACCAACGGGAACCCCACAGATGAAACTTGCCACCTACAAAGACGGCTCGCGCGACGGCCAGTTGGTCGTGGTGTCGCGCGACCTGGCCAGCGCCCACTTCAGCAGCGCCATCGCCAGCCGCATGCAGCAGGTGCTGGACGACTGGAACTTCCTGTCGCCGCAGCTCGAAGACCT
>JAYUHT010000292.1:0-12894 GCA_043766725.1 Burkholderiales bacterium
GCCTACGACGTCAGCTTGCACGGCGTGAGCCTGGGGCTGGGCTCGGCGGCCGGCATTGATGCCTCACACCTCGACCGGCTGGTCCGGCTGGTGGATCGCATTGAGCCGGTGCGCGTCAGCGACCACGCCTGTTTTGCCCGCGCACCCATGGGTGCGAACGTGGTGCACGGCAGCGATCTGCTGCCCCTGGCCTTCACCGATGCGGCACTGCACATCCTGGCCGCCAATGTGCAGCGCGTGCAAGACCGCTTGCAACGGCCGATCTTGGTGGAGAACCTATCGGCCTATCTGCACTGGTCCGACGACAGCCTGGCCGAGCCCGATTTTTTTAACGCCTTGGCCCGGCGCACCGGCTGCGGGATGCTGCTGGACATCAACAACCTGGCGGTCAACGCCATGAATGCCGGGCAAGCGCCGGCGGCAGCGGCCTGCGCCTTCATTGATGCGCTCGATTCGGGCATCGTTGGCGAGATTCATCTGGCCGGGTTTTCTGAGCAAGCCGGGTTGGTCATAGACGACCACAGCAGCCGCGTGCATGCCCCGGTCTGGCAGGCCTATGCGCACGCCATCGCCCGCTTTGGCGCCGTGCCCAGCCTGATCGAGTGGGACACCGATCTGCCCGCGCTCGAGGTGCTGCTCGATGAAGCCCGCCTGGCCCAGGCCATCGTCGCTGCGCCGCAGCGGCGCAGCGTGCCGGCATGACCTCGCTGGCCGTCGCAGCCGACAACCCCGGGCCCCTCGCCCGCGAGGCCCAGCGCCAACGCCTGCTGCTGCAAACGCTGTGGCAGCAAGCGCCCGATGTCGGCTTGACTGGCTGGTTATGCCAGGACGGCCGAGCCGCCGCCGGCATCGCCGCCTACCGCACCAACGGCCAGGCCCTGGCCGAGCGCGCGCTGGCTGCGGCCTACCCGACGCTGGCCGAGCTGGTCGGCGCCGAGTGCTTCGCCGCCCTGGCGCGCGATTGCTGGCGTCAGCACCCGCCCGTGGACGGGGACATGGCCTGTTATGGCGCTGAGCTGATCGATCTCGTCGCTGCCGACACCACCCTGGCCGACGAACCCTACCTGGCCGATGTGGCGCGGCTGGACGCCATGGTGCAGCGCTGCGAGCGCGCGGCCGATGCCGCAGGCGGTGCCGCAGGTACCCAAGGGCTCGATCTGCTGGCCGATGGGCGCGCGCCTGAGTTGCACCTGGTGCTGCGGCCCGGCACGCAGGTGTTGGCCTCGCGCTGGCCGGTGGTGGCCGTGTGGCAGGCGCATCGCCGGCACGATGGCGATCGCTTCACCGAGGCGCGCCAGGCCTTCGCTGAGCACACGGCGCAATGCGCGCTCGTCGGGCGCGACGGCTGGCGGGCGGTGGTTGCGGCGATCCATCCGGCCGAGGCGCAGTTCACGCTGGCGCTGCTGCAGGGCCTGTCACTGGGCGACGCGCTGGCGGCTGCCGGTGACGAGTTTTCATTCGAGCACTGGCTGCCGACGGCAGTGCAGGACCAACGCCTGATCGCGCTGCGATGGGCCGCACAAGATACCTCTCTGGAAGCACATCCAACATGACATTGACCGGGCCTTTTGAACGTTACTTTTCGCTGTTTGATCGCGTCCGCGATCTGCTTCACTCCGCGCAGCCCCTGGCCCAACTGGCCGCGCGGCTGTACCTGGCCAAGGTGTTTTTCTATTCCGGCCTGACCAAGCTGCGCGATTGGGACATCACGGTCGAGCTCTTCACCAGCGAGTACATGGTGCCGTGGCTGCCGCCCGAGCTGGCGGCCTTCGCCGGCACAGGCGCTGAGCTGGTGCTGCCCGTGCTGCTGGTGTCGGGCCTGGCCGGGCGCTTTGCTGCGTTGGGGCTGTTCGTGCTCAACATCGTGGCCGCGTTGAGCCTGGCCGAGCTGAGCGCCGCCGGCGCGCAGCAGCATGTGTTCTGGGGCAGCTTGCTGCTGGGGCTGCTGCTGTGGGGCATGGGCAAGTGGGCCATGGATCACTGGCTGTGGCGCCGAGTGACAGCGGTGCGTTGATGGCGGCACGCAGTGTTTGACCGCAACGCCCTGCGCTGGGCCGGCCCCGGCCTGGATCGGGCGGCGGCCGCACTGGTGCGCCTGGGCGTGGGCGCCAACGCGATCACCTTGGCCGGTTTCGCGCTCGGGCTGGGCGCGGCCGTGGCCATTGCGTTCGAGTGCTATTTGTCGGGCCTCGGCCTGATCGCCGCCAGCCGCCTGGCCGATGGCCTGGACGGCGCGGTGGCACGCCAAACCCAGCCCACCGACACCGGCGCGTTTCTCGACATCGCGCTGGATTTCGTCTTCTACGCCAGCGTGCCCCTGGCCTTTGCCTGGGCGCGCCCCGAGGCCAACGCGCTGGCCGCAGCGGTGCTGTTGTTCAGCTTCATGGGCACGGCGTCGAGCTTTCTGGCCTTTGCCGTGATGGCCGAGCGGCGGGGCCTGAGCGCGAGCGCCTACCCGACAAAGGGCCTGTACTATCTTGGCGGCCTGACCGAGGGCAGCGAGACCTTGCTGTGCTTCGCGTTGATGTGTTTGTGGCCCGGCCAGTTCGCTGCCTTCGCGTATGTATTTTCCGTGTTATGTGGCCTGACCTGGGCCACCCGAATGTACGCAGGATGGTCGCTGCTGAAAGATCGCTGAAGGAGCCCACCGTGCGCGCCACGTTGTTGATGTTGTGCGGCCTGACCGCTGCCGCCGTTGCGGCCGGAATTGAGCTGGCTCCGCTTGATCGCATCGATCAACCCGGCAGCCCGTGGCGCAAGGTCGGCATCCCCGGCCAGGCCAAACCGTGGACGAAGTTCACGGTGCTGAGCGCCGAGGGTCAGCGCGTGTTGCACATTGAGGCCGACAACTCTTATGGCAACCTGGTGCACCCCATCCCTGCCAGCGCAACGGCCGCACAGGGCGCAGCGGCCAAGCCGGTGCTGGCCTGGCGCTGGCGAGTCGATCTGCCGAACCTGGCCGCAGATCTGCGCCAGAAGGCGGGCGACGATGCTGCCGCCAAGGTCTGTGTGATGTTTGATTTGCCCATCAGCGCCGTGCCCTTCATCGACCAGGCCGTGCTGCGCATCGCCGGTGAGCGCAGCGCCGAGCCACTGCCGACGGCGACGGTGTGTTATGTGTGGGATGCCCACCTGGCGCCCGGCACGGTGCTGGATAACGCCTATTCTCGGCGGCTGCGCTTCATGGTGCTGCGCGGTCCGGAATCGCCGCTGCACACCTGGCGCACCGAGCGGCGCGATGTGGCGGCCGATTTCCTGCGCCTGTTCGGTGACGAGGCCAAGGCGATGGTGCCGGTGCTGGGCATCGGTGTTGGCGCCGACGCCGACAACACGCATGGCCGCAGCGAGGCTCAGGTCGCCGATCTGACTTTGAACTGACGGCGCGCTGCTCGCGGATGGGCTCTGAGTGCGCCGCGCTGCTCGCGGACGGGCTCTGAATGCGCGGCGCTACTCCCGGCGCGGGAACACCAGGATCATCGTCGTCGGCACCCGGCCATCCACATCGCGTGGCAGCACTTCGGTGCGGTCGATGGCGCGCAGCACGGTCTCGTCCCAGACGCTGTTGCCGCTGGGTTTGACGATGCGCCGCCCGACGATGGCGCCGTCACTGGCGCAGCGCACCTCGATCTCGGTGATCGGGTTGCCGGTGACATCTGCTGTTAGCACGATGTTGGGTTTGATGCGCGCCTTGATGCGTCCGGCATAGGTCGCCGAGGGCGCGGCGTCGCGCGCGGCGCTGCCAGTGTCGGTGGCGGCGCCGGTGGCCCCCGCTTGGCCTTGAATGCGCGCCAAGTTTGCCTCGCGCTGGCGTACCAGGCGCGCTTCAGCAGCTTGGGCCTCGCGCTGCGCGGCCAGCTCCTTCTTGCGTTGCTCGTCCTTCAATTGCTGCTCGTGCAGCTTGGCTTGGCGAGCCTGCTCTTCGCGTGCCAGGCGCTGGCGCTGTGCTTGAGCTTCGCGCTCCATGGCCAGCTTCTTTTGCCGTTGCGCCTTCTCGATGCCGATCTGCGCATCGGGCATCACCGCCTCGGGTGCTGGGCGGGGTTCGGGCGGCGCGCGGGGGGTGGGTGGCGGAGGGGTCGTTGCCACGGGCTGCGGCTCGACCGGCGCGGGCGCCGCCATCTGCGGCGTGCTGGCCCACAGCTCGGCGGCATACACCACCGGTGGTGGGCTCAGGCGCCAATTCAAGCCGACGCTGAGCGCGGCGATCAGCCCGGCATGGGCCAACAGCGCCAGCAGCGCAGCGCGGCCGATCTTGCTGTGCGTGGGCGGGCGCTGCGGTTGCAGGGCGTTGCCGGCAGCACCCGCACCCGCACCCGCACCCGCACCCGCACCCGCACCCGCACCCGCACCGGCCACGGCAACGGTCATGGCCAGCACCATCGCTGCCGCCGCGTTGATCGCCCCAACGCCGGCCAGCGCTGCGCTGCCGCGCCTGCCGCCCTTGCCGCCGTTGACCATGCCCGCCGGCAAGGTGGAACGATCGGCGGCCGCGCAAAGCCCGGCGCAGCGCGCGCAGGCCTTGTACCGGCAAGGCCTTGAACTGGTGAGCAGCGGCCATGCCGGCAGCGGCGCCGACAAGCTGGCCCAGGCCTTGCAACTCGACCCTGCCTTGCATGACGCGCGCCTGACGCTGGCCGGCTTGATGCTCGAACAAGGCCGTGGCGCCGAGGCTGAAACGCTGGCGCAAGAAGGCCTGCAAGCGCGCGCCGCCGACCCACAACTCAGCTACCTGCTGGCCCGTGCCCTGGCTGACCGGGGTGACGCCGCCGGTGCCATCGACAAGCTGGCCAGCGCCCGCGCCCTGGGCCCCGACGCCCTGGGCCTGCGTGCCGGCCTGCGCGCCCAGCAGGGCGACTTCAAGCAAGCGCTGGTCGACTATGAAGCCGCGGTGCGTGCCCAGCCCGGCAACAGCCTGTGGTGGCTGGGCCTGGGCGTGGCGCTCGAAGCGCAGGGCCGCGGCGTTCAGGCGCGCCAGGCCTATGCCAAGGCGCAAGGCCTGGGCCTGCCGCGCGAGGAGTTGGCGGCGTTCATTGAACACAAGCTGGCCACGCCATGAGACCCGCCGGGCCGCCCCAAGGGCGAATCCCTGAATGCGAAGCATGAAGGTACCCCAATGAGCGCCAGGCAGCCCATCTTCAACGCCCCGCGCTTCCGCCTGGGCGAGGTGCTGGTTCAGAAAGGCCTGATCACCGAAGAGCAATTGCAGCAGGCCCTGGCGCAGCAGAAGGCCACCGGGCGCAAGCTGGGGCGCGCGCTGAGCGACCTGAAGTTCGTCACCGACGAAGCCATCGGCGCGGTGATCGCCGAGCAGATGAAGATCAACTTCATCGACCTGCGCCAGCACCAGGTCAACCCGGCCTTGGTGCGGCGGTTGTCAGAAGCCCAGGCGCGGCGCTTTCGTGCCATCGTGCTCGGCGAGCAGGACTTCGGCCTGCAGGTGGGCTTCGTCGACCCCACCGACATGGCGGCGTTCGACCAGGTGGGCCGTATTCTTAACGTTTCAGTCTACCCGGCGGTGGTGACCGAAGACGCGCTGCTGGAAAGCATCGAGCGCATCTACCAGCGCAGCGAGCAGATCAGCGGCCTGGCCAACGAGATCGCGGCCGAGATGACCCAGGCCACGCTCAACCTGGGCAGCGCCGAGCAGCTCAGCAGCGCCGACGATGCGCCCATCGTGCGCCTGCTGCAAAGCCTGTTCGAGACGGCCTTGTCGCGCAATGTGTCGGACATCCACATCGAGCCGCAGGAACGCAACCTGGTGATCCGCTTTCGCATCGACGGCACGATGCAGGTGCAAAGCACGTCAGACGCGAAGGTGGTCACGGCCATGGTGCAGCGCCTGAAGCTGATGGCCAGCCTGGATATTTCCGAGCGCCGCATGCCGCTGGACGGACGCTTTCAAACGAACGTGGGCACGCAGGTGGTGGACGTGCGTATTTCCACCTTGCCCACCTACTACGGCGAGTCGGTGGTGATGCGGCTGCTGCCGCAGAACACCGACCGCATCCGCCTGCACACGCTGGGCATGCCCGCGCCAATACTGGCGCGGCTGCGCGGCGCGTTGGCGTCGTCGTCGGGCATGGTGCTGGTCACCGGGCCCACGGGCAGCGGCAAGACCACCACCCTGTATTCGGCACTGGCCGAGCTGAATTCGCCGGATCGAAAAATCATCACGGTGGAAGACCCGGTCGAGTACCGGCTGCCGGGCCTGAACCAGGTGCAGATCAACGAGAAGACCGACTTCACCTTCGCGCGCGTGCTGCGCTCGTGCCTGAGGCAAGACCCCGACGTGATCCTGGTGGGCGAGATGCGCGACCAGGAAACCGCCGAGATTGGCCTGCGCGCCGCGCTCACCGGCCATTTGGTGCTGAGCACGCTGCACACGCTGGATGCCTTCGGCACGCCGATGCGTTTGGCCGACATGAATATTCCGCCCTACATGGTGGCGCTGGGCGTGCGCCTGGTGGTGGCGCAGCGCCTGCTGCGCACGATCTGCGAGCACTGCGCGCGGCCGCACGAGCCGCTGCCGCACGAGCAGGCCTGGCTAGACCTGGAAACAACCGGCGAGCCCGCCGCGGCGCAGGCCGCGCGCGACGGACCGTTCTGGCAAGGCATGGGCTGCAGCCAATGCAACCACACCGGCTACAAGGGCCGTGCCGGCGTGTACGAAATGATGGAGATGACGCCCGCGCTGGCGCACCTGTGCAACCACAGCGACCCGGCCACCTTTGCCACCGAGGCGCGCAAGATGTTTGCCGCCTTCACGCTGCGCCAGCACGCCTTGGAGCTGGTGCGCCAGGGCCGCACCACGCTGGCTGAAGCCATGCAGGTCAGCGGCTAGATCTGATGTCGGCCTTCCAGTACAAAGGGCGCGATGCGCAGCGGCGAGCCGTCAGCGGCGTGCTCGAAGGCAACAACGCCACCGCGGTGGCCGAGGCCTTGATCGCGCGCGGCATCGTGCCGATCAAGATCGAGCCGGCCGTGCTCAAGGAAGATGCGCAGACCACCTTCGCCCGGTTGCTTGGCCGCCAGGCGCTGGACGAGCAGGAACTGCTGATGTTCACGCGCCAGATGCACACGCTGCTCAAGAGCGGCGTGCCCCTGCTGCGCGCGCTGGAAGGGCTGCAACGATCAAGCAGCCACAAGGGCCTGGTGGCGGTGCTGGCCGGGTTGCTGGACAAGCTGGACGAAGGCTTCGAACTGAGCCAGGCCATGGCGCTGCGCAACGACGTCTTCAGCCCGTTCTACATCTCGATGATCAAGGTGGGCGAATCCACCGGCGGGTTGGCCGAGATCTTCCTGGCGCTGCACGCGCACATGGAGTTCCAGCGCACCATGAAGGACCAGATTGCCTCGGCGCTGCGCTACCCCAAGTTCGTGATCGGTGCGATGGTGATTGCCATGATCGTGATCAATGTCATGGTCATACCGGCCTTTGCGAAAGTGTTTGCGAACATGAACGCCGAGCTGCCGCTGATGACGCGCATCTTGCTCGGCACCTCGAAGTTCTGCCTCGACTGGTGGCCGGCCATGATTGCCGGCGCCGTGGCCACGTTCATCGCCGCCAAGCTGTGGCAGCGCAGCAGCAAGGGGCAGTTGATCTGGGACCGGGTGAAACTCAAGCTGCCCATCGTGGGCAAGATCGTGCTCAAGGGCGCCATGTCGCGCGGTTGCCGCAGCCTGGCGCTGGCGCTGCGCAGCGGCGTGCCGGTGCTGCCCAGCCTGGCACTGGCCGCCGATGTGGTGGACAACGCCCACCTGGCGCAAGCCTTTCGCGGCATGCGCGGCGGCATTGAACGCGGCGAGAGCGTGCTGATTGCGGCCAACCGGGCCGGCGTGTTCACGCCCGTGGTGCTGCAAATGATCATGGTCGGCGAAGAAAGCGGCAACCTCGACGAGATGCTCGAGGAAGTGGGCCAGGTCTACCAGCGTGAGGTTGAGACCGAACTGAAGACGCTGTCGCAGCAGATCGAACCGATCCTGATCCTGGTGCTGGGCGCCATGGTGCTGGTGCTGGCGCTGGGCGTGTTCATGCCGATGTGGGACATGGGCAAGCATGCCATCAAGTAAAGGCCATCAAGTCGATGCCGCGGCGGCCGAAAACCCGCCATTGAGTCAAACCTACTACCGGAGCGTATTGAAATGAATCGTCTGCAACGTGGCTTCACGATGGTCGAATTGATCGTCGTCATCATCATCCTGGGCGTGCTCAGTGCCGTGGCCCTGCCGCGCTTCACCAACCTGCAAAAAGATGGCCGCATCGCCAAGCTGAATGCCGCGCGCGGCTCGGTGGCAGCGGGTTCAGCACTTGTTCACGGCACGGCCATGGCGCGCGTGGGCCAGCCCGCAGCGGCTTGCCCGGCAGGCGGTACGGCCAACCTGCCGGCCGCGGGCACCGGCACCCTGTGCACTGAAAACGGCCTGGTCAACGTGACCCTGCTGTACCCTGCGGCCACGCTGGCCGGGGTGGTCGCAGCCGCCGGCCTGACGCAAGGTGTGCCCACCGCGGCCACGCTGGCGGCCGATGGCTATGCCGTCACCATTGCCGGCACCACGGCCACGGTGCAGGTCACGGGCGGGCCGGTGGCGGCCACCTGCTCGTTTGGCTACACCGCAGCCACCGCCATTGGCGTGGCGCCGGTGATGTCGGTCATCAACACGGCCGGTTGCTGAAACACATCGTGTGGCCGCACAGCTTGCGCGGCTACACCATGGTCGAGCTGATCGTGGTGATGTCGATCATGGCCATCCTGGCGGCCGTGGCCATGCCACGGCTGACCGACCGCAACGCCCTGCGCGAACGCGGCTTTCGTGATCAGCTAAAGGGCATGCTCGACCATTCACGCAAGCTGGCTATCGCGCAGCAACGCGATGTGTGCGTGCTCATCACCCCAGCCCAGGCCAGCGCCGTGTACACCACGGCCGCGGGCTGCGCCCCGGCCCTGCCGGTGCAGGAGCCTTCGGCCAGCAACGCCTTCGTGATACCCGTGCCCAGCGGCGTGCCGGTGGCCGGGGTGGCGCAAGTGCGCTTCAACACCCGCGGCCAGCCCGTGCCCAATGCGAACCAGGTTGTGCTGGTGGGCGTGTTCACGCTCAATGTCAGTCGTGAAACCGGCATCGTGCAATAGCCGCGTGGGCCTGGCGCGCAGGCAGCGCGGCTTCACGCTCATCGACGTGCTGGTGCTGATCGTGCTGCTGGGCAGCACGGCCGGCTCGTTCATGCTGCTGTTCGGCCGCTTCTCTGCGCAAAGTGCGCAAGCGCTGCGCGACCGCCAGGCTTTGAGCGTGGCGCAAAGCCTGCTGGCCGAAGTGCGCAGCATGCCCTTCACCTATTGCGAACCCAACAGTGCCAACGCCACCACCGCGGCCAATGCCGGCGCCTGCGCCGTGGTGGATGCGCTGGGCCCAGAGGCCGGTGAGACGCGCACCAACGCGGCCAACCGGTTTGATGGCGTGAGCGACTACCAGGCCTACACCATGCCCGGCCCCGGCTGCACCGGCATCTGCGACGCGGCCGGCACCTTGCTGAACCCACCCGGCAGTGCGCTGGTGGGTTGCACGGCCAGTGTGGCCATGGCGGCGCAAGCGCTGACCGGCATTGCCGCCACCGATGCGTTCGGGCGGCCGCAGGTGCTGCGCGTGGTGGTCACCGTGCTGTGCCCGGCTTCAGGCGGCATCGTGCTGGAAGGCTTGAAGGTGCGCCATGCGCCGAATCGAATCTAACGGCTCATGTCGGTTTTGCATGGCGCCAACCGCCACCCGCGACGCATGAAACGGCTCGAATCCATGCGAACGCCGCGGAACCGGCTCTGCCGGGCCGCTGGCGTTGCCCCCTTGAGGGGGCGCGCGAAGCGCGTAGGGGGTGTTTCAGTTTCCCGCGGCTTCACGCTGGTGGAGATGATCGTCAGCATCACCCTGCTCAGCCTGATGGCCATGGCCGCCGTGCCCATGCTGCGCATGCCGGTGGGCGCCTACCTGGAGGCGCAGGCGCGGGTTGAAGTGAGCCGCGAACTCGACACCGTGCAAACGCGCCTGAACGCCGACCTGGCCCGCGCCCTGCCCAACAGCGTGCGCCTGCGCAGCGTGGGCGCGCGGCAGTTTCTGGAGTTCCTGGATGTGCGCGCCGAAGGCCGGCACCGTGCCGGCGCTTCAGGCGCGGCGCAAGTGTGCCCCGCCGTGTGCGGCGCAGCGGGCAACAACGATTCACTTGAGCCGGCCTGCACCGAGCGCTGCTTCACCACGCTGGGCCCGCTGGTGGGCGACCCGCCGGCGGTGGGCACCGACTGGGTGGTGGTGAACCCACTCACCGCCACCGGCGCCGTGGGCAACCCCTACACCGGCGGCGCCGTGGTGGTGGCCGCGGGCATCAAGAGCCGGCTCACGGCCTTGGCCACTGTGGCCGGCGGTCAGCGGCTGGACGTGACGGCAAAGAGTTTTCCCACGGTGGCCGCCAGTGGCCATGTCTACATCGTCTCCGGCCCGGTGACTTACGAGTGCGACCCGGCCACTCGGCAGCTCACGCGCCACGACGGCTATGCCATCAGCGCGCTGCAGCCGGTGGCGTTTGGCGGCGCGCAAAGTGCGCCGCTGGCCACGGGCGTGCTGGCTTGCACGTTCGCCTTCACGCCGCTGGGCGCCAGCAACCGCGGCGGCCTGGTGCAACTGAGCCTGCGCTTCATGCGCATGCCTTCTGGCGGCGTGGTGCCCGACCTCACAGACCTGGTGCTCACGGCGCCGGT
Organism: Burkholderiales bacterium; assembly: GCA_043766725.1. GTDB lineage: Bacteria > Pseudomonadota > Gammaproteobacteria > Burkholderiales > Burkholderiaceae_C > Rubrivivax. The sequence goes on from JAYUHT010000292.1 coordinate 10,740, forward strand.
GCTGGAACCATGACGCGCGCCGCTACCGGCCAAGCCTGCCGCGCGCGCCAGCGCGGTGTTTCGGGCGTGTTGGTGATCGCCGCGCTGGTGTTGCTGGGCAGCCTGAGCGCCTTCGGTGTGAGCCTGGTGGGCGGCATTCACAGCAGCCTGGCGCAAGAGATTTCGCTGGCCCGCGCCGACCAGGCGGCCCAGGCCGGCATGGAATGGGCACGCTTTCAAATCACGCGCACGCCGGTGGCCGTGTGCCCAGCACTTCAGACTCTCGTGCTGCCGGCCACCCTGGCCAGCTACCGCGCCACGGTGCGCTGCACGCTCAGCGGCACGCACACCGAAGCCGCGGCCACGCGCTTCACCTATCGGGTCACGGTGAACGCCTGCAATGCCGCGCTGTGCCCGGGCGTGGCGAATGGCGACTACGTTGAGCGCCAGCTCGTGGCTTGGGTCATTCGTTAAGCCAGGAAAAGCCAGGCCTTCAGCTTCCGATCACGCCGCCATCCTTGCGCCGAATGGCCACCGTGGCCGAGCGCGGCCGCCCGCCGGGCTTGAAGTCGGGCCAGCGCGAAAACTTGCCCGGCTCGGCCGGGTCGCTGCGGTCGCTGGGCGTTTCGCCCGGATGCTGGATGTTGATGAACAGGCTGCGCATGTCGGGCGTGAAGGTGGCGCCGGTGATTTCGCAATTCGTCGGCCCGGTGAGGAAGCGGCGAATCTCGCCCGTGGCCAGGTCGCAGGCCAGCATCTGGTTGTTGCCGATGTTGCGCAGCTCGCCCTTGTACATCTGGCTGGCGTGGGCGTCGGTCTGGATCCACAGCACGCCACGGGCATCGAAGGCCAGGCCGTCGGGGCAGGCGAAGATATCGCCCTTCACATTGCCCTTTGCCTCTTGTCGATCGTTAGCCGGGTCGCCGGCCAACACCAGGTGGTTCCAGTCGAAGGCCAGGGCGTCGAAGTCCACGCGCTCCTTCCAGCGGATCACGCCACCCATCACGTTGTTGGCGCGCGGATTGCTCGCGTCCACGCCCGGCATGTCTTTGGCGCCGCGGGCGCTGTTGTTGGTGAGGGTGCAGAACACGGTGAGGTTGGCCTGGTCGATGGCCAGCCACTCGGGCCGGTCCATCTTGGTGGCACCCAGCAGGTCGCTGGCCTGGCGGCTCTTGATCAGCACGTCGCCCTGGTCGGCGAAGCCGTTGTGGTCGGTGAGCGGACCCTGGCCCTGCGCCATGGGCAGCCAGCGGCCGCTGCCGTCGGCATCAAAGCGCGCCACGTACAGCGTGCCATGGTCGAGCAACGCGCGGTTGGCCGCGCCGCCGCCCGGCGCAATGCGGTCGCGGCTGATGAATTTGTAGATGTACTCGAAGCGCGCGTCTTCACCCGAATAGACCACGGCGCGGTTGTCGCGCGTGGTTGCCACCCAGGCGCCTTCATGCGCCGCGCGGCCCAGGGCGGTGCGCTTCACGGGTGTGCTGGCCGGGTCCATCGGGTCGATCTCCACCACCCAGCCGAAGCGGTTGAACTCGTTGGGATTTTTCGTCGCATCAAAGCGCGCGTCATGCTCGGGCCAGCGGAAGAACGCTGTCTTGCGCAGGCCCCAGCGGCGCTGGTGCGCGTCGGGCGTGTCGCCGCCGCTGAAGTAGAAGGCAAAGTTCTCTTCGCCCGACAGGTAGGTGCCCCAGGGCGTCATGCCGCTGGCGCAGTTGTTCAGCGTGCCCAGAATGGTGCGCCCGGCCGGGTCGGCGGCGGTGCGCATCAGCGCATGGCCGGCGGCCGGGCCTTGCACCGCGAACGGCGAGTTGGCGGTGAAGCGGCGGGCGTAGCGGCTGGGCCGGGCCATCTGCCAGCGGCCGTCTTTCAGCTCGACTTCAATCACCGCCACGCCGTGCGCGTTCTGGCACTTCAGCACCTTTTGCGCGGTCCATGTCGCCATGCCATCGGGGTGCAGCAGGCCGTCGTCGGGGTACTCATGGTTCATCACCAACAGGCCGCGCGTGCTGCTGCCGGCCAAGGGGTAGAAATGCAGGCCGTCGTGGTGCTTGCCCATCTGCACGGCCTGGTCGGCGGCGCTGGTGCTGGCGTCGTCGCGCCAGGCCGGCATGGCCCCGGCAATGCCCACCGGCTCACCCCAGGCGGCCAGGGCTTCGGCCACATAACCTTCTGGCAC
>JAYUHT010000293.1:0-4892 GCA_043766725.1 Burkholderiales bacterium
CATCAACCCCGACGTGACCGTGCAGGCGCTGCAGCAGCGCGCTGATGCGGCCCTGCTCGATGAGCTGGTTGCGGCGGCCGATGTGGTGCTCGATTGCAGTGATAACTTCACCACCCGCCACGCCGTGAATGCGGCCTGCGTGAAGCACCGCCGGCCGCTCGTGTCCGGTGCAGCCATCGGTTTTGATGCGCAGATTTCGGTCTACGACACGCGCCAGCCGGACGCGCCCTGCTACGCCTGCGTCTTCCCGCCCGAGGCCACGTTCGAGGAAACGCGCTGCGCCACCATGGGTGTGTTCGCGCCGCTGGTGGGCATCATCGGCAGCATGCAGGCGGCCGAGGCGCTGAAGCTGCTGGCCGGTGTGGGCAGCCCGCTGGTGGGGCGCTTGCAGATGCTGGACACCCGGCGCATGGAATGGAACGAGGTGCGCATGCAGCGGCAGGTGCACTGCGCGGTGTGTGGTGCGCGTTAACGTTCGATGTGACTGGTGGCGGCGTGGGCTGATCGCGTCAGCTCGCCGCCTCGGTGCGCGTGCCCCCGGCCAGCGTGTGCACATGCCCGGGCCCGCCTTCCTGCGTGCGCAAGGCCTTCACCGCGCCCTGGGCGGCGCGCATCAGCAAACCCAGGTCTGAGGCGATGGCGATGAAGCTGAAGCCCATGGCGCGGTACTGGGCCACCACTTCGGGCGTGCCGCCCACCGTGCCCACCGGCATGCTCAGTGCGCGGCAGCGCAACGCGCCATCAGCCAGCGCCGCCATCACCGAAGGATGAGTGGGCTGGCCGGCCAGGCCCATGGCGCCGGAAAGATCGCCCGGGCCGATGAACAGCGCATCCACGCCGGGCACGGCGGCGATGGCTTCAATCTGCTCCAGGGCTTGCGGCGTTTCGAGTTGCAGCACCACGCCCATGTCGCGGTTGGCTGTTTTGAAGTAATCAGGCACGGTGCCGAAGCGCGAGCCGCGGCTCATGCTGGCCATGCCGCGCCGGCCTTCTGGCGGGAAGCGCGTGGCCGCCACCGCGTGCGCCGCTTCATCGGCGTTTTGCACGAAGGGGAAGATCAGCGTTTGCGCGCCGGCGTCGAGCACGCGCTTGACCATCACCGTGTCGTTCCAGGGCAGGCGCACCAACGGCGCCATGCGCGTGTTGCCCACGGCTTGCAACAGGTGCAGCAAGTCCATCTGATCCAGCGGCGTGTGTTCCATGTCGAGCACGCCCCAGTCGAACCCGGCCATGCCCACGGCTTCGGCCACCAGCGCACTGGCCGACATGACCCAAGTGCCGATGGGCGGCTGGTGGTTGGCGGTCTTGAGCAACTGCTTGAACGCATTCATTTTGTGTTCCTTCAATCGGCCACATCATGCTACTGCGCGAGCACGCCGACCGCGAGCGTATGCTCATCGCCTTTCAATTCAACATGCCCTCATGGACCTTCGCCAGACGCTGACCGCGCGCAACTTCCCCACGGCCGAAGAAGACGCCCATTCCGCACCGCCCGCGGGCCGCTACAGCGGGCCCACCAGCGCCTACAAGCTGGCCTTTGCCGACAATGAATTCCTGCTGCGCGACGAACTGCGCCCCGTGCGCATGCAGCTTGAATTGCTCAAGCCCGACATGGTGCAAAAGCAGCTGGGCATTGAAAGCACCATCGTGATGTTCGGCAGCGCGCGCATCATGCCGCCGCAGCAGGCGGCGCAGGCGTTGGCCGCGGCTCAGGCCAGTGGCGATGACGCTGCCGTGCGCCGCGCCACGGCCCAAGCCCAGATGAGCCACTACTACGACGAAGCGCGGGCCTTCGCGGCGCTGGTGACAAAGCGCTCGCGCGAGCTGGACACGCCGATCTACGTCGTCACCGGCGGCGGCCCCGGCATCATGGAGGCCGGCAATCGTGGCGCGCACGACGTGGGCGGCAGGAGCATCGGGCTGAACATCGTGTTGCCGCACGAGCAGGAACCGAACCCCTACCTCACGCCCGAGTTGTGCTTCCAGTTCCATTACTTCGGCCTGCGCAAGATGCACTTCCTGATGCGCAGCATTGCGCTGGTGTGCTTCCCGGGCGGCTTCGGCACGCTTGATGAATTGTTTGAAACGTTAACCCTGATTCAAACCACCAAGTGCCGGCGCCGCCCGGTGCTGCTGTTCGGCCGCGAGTTCTGGAGCCGGCTGATCAACTTCGACATGCTCGTCGAGACGGGCATGATCAATGCGGCTGACCTGAACCTGTTCCAGTTCGTTGAAACCGCCGAGGAAGCCTGGGCGCACCTTGAACGCGAATACGGCTTCGACCTGCCACGCACGCAGGGCGGCGAGTTCGCTGAAGACATCTGAAGAAAATTCTCATGCAAAGCCAAGTCAGCCTGATCGGCGCGCCGACCGACATTGGCGCCGGCCACCGCGGCGCCAGCATGGGCCCGGAAGCCTTGCGCGTGGCCGGTTTGGTCGCGGCACTGCAAGGGCGTGGCGTGGCGGTGCGCGACCTGGGCAACCTGAGCGGCCCGGCCAACCCCTGGTTGCCGCCGGTGGACGGTTACCGCCACCTCGGCGAGGTGGTGGCCTGGAACCAGGCGGTGCATGACGCGGTGCTGGCCGAGCTGCGCGCGCAGCGCCTGCCGGTGCTGCTGGGCGGCGACCATTGCCTGGGCGTGGGCTCGATCAGCGCCGTGGCGCGGCATTGCCGCGAAGTGGGCAGAAAGCTGCGCGTGCTGTGGCTGGATGCGCACGCCGACTTCAACACCAGCGCCCTCACCCCCAGCGGCAACCTGCACGGCATGCCGGTGGCCTGCCTGTGCGGCCACGGGCCGCAAGCCTTGATCGAAATCGGCGGCGTGGTGCCGGCACTGAACCCGAAATGGATCCGCCAGATCGGCATTCGCAGTGTCGATGCCGGCGAGAAGCGCTTCGTGCATGAACAAGGCCTGGAGGTCTTCGACATGCGCTACATCGACGAGATGGGCATGCGCCACACGATGGAACTCGCCCTGGCCACGCTCGATGCCAACACGCATTTGCATGTGAGCTTCGACGTCGACTTCCTCGACCCCGACATTGCCCCCGGCGTGGGCACCAAGGTGCCCGGCGGGCCGAGCTACCGCGAGGCGCAGTTGTGCATGGAGATGATTGCCGACAGCGCCCGCATGGCCAGCCTGGACGTGATGGAACTCAACCCGGCGCTCGACGTGCGCAACAAGACCGCCGAACTGGCGGTGGACTTGATCGAGAGCCTGTTCGGCAAGAGCACCTTGATGCGCGAACGGTCGTAAGCGGCCGCCTCGTGGCTTGCATGCCGCACTGCGGCGCGTATGCTCCACCGCCCCAGGCCCGACAAGGAACGACCATGACGCTGTGCCCCATTGCCATCGCCGTTGGCTGCAAGAAGTGCCCGGCGTTCTCGGTCTGCCCGGTCAAGAGCGTGATTGGCGACATGCCCAAGACGCCGGAAACCAAACCCGAGCCGCCGAAAAAGAAGTAGCTCAGCAGTCCAGCTGCACGGCCTGCAACGGCGCGCCGTTGGCGCCGTCGGTCACCACCACCAGCGTGCGCACGCGCCGGCCGGCTTCACCGCGGCGCGGTGCGCTCAGGTTCAGGCTCGGCGTTTCGCTCGTGTTCCAGGCCGGCAGTTGTTCGTAGCGCCGCACCACATGGTCGTGGCGCAAGGTGTGGCCGCTGTTTTCACCGCGGCGCACCACGCTGGCATGGCCGTCTTCCAGCGCCGCCCACCACAGGCCCAACTGCGGCGGCGCGCCGCGCAGCGCCTGCACCGTGGCCAGCACGGTTTCATCGCCCTGGCGTTGCAGGCTGATCGCCACCACGGCGTCGCGCGTGGCCTTGGGCCAGGTGGCGCTGCGCTGCCAGTCGCGGCCGTTCAACAGCAGTTGCGGCGTGTACTCGAAGCGCGCTCCCGAATGCGCGCGCTGCGCCGCCTGGCGCTGGCTGAAGCGCGAGTCGCCGAAGCGGTCTTTCCAACCCAGCCGGTCCCAGTAGTCGACGTGAAAGGCGGCCACCAGCACATCAGCGCGGCCATTCAAGCTCGAAGCAAACCGATCCGCCGGCGGGCAGGAGTCGCAGCCTTCAGACGTGTACAGCTCGATCAGCGTCGTCTGCTGCGCCGTGCTGCGTGCCTGGCAGGTTTGACCGGCAGCGGGCAAGGCCGTGAGCGCAGCGCCGCCCACGGCAACGACCAAGGCAAACGCCGTCGACAAGTGCATGGTGTGACCTTCGGGTGGCTGTGTGCGATGAGTCGGGAGCGGTGCCGGCAGTCTTACACCGCGCCGCGAAGCAAGCGCCCCGGCAAGGCGCCGGTGGCTTCACCGTTTTCGTAGATCGGCTGCCCGGCCACCAGCGTGGCCAGGTAGCCGCGCGCCTTTTGTAGCAACCGCTTGCCGCCGGCCGGCAGGTCGTAGGCCATGTAGGGTGCGTCGCAGCTCAAGCGGCCGTAGTCGATCAAATTGATGTCGGCCTTGAAGCCGGCGCGCAGCAGGCCGCGGTCTCGCAGGCCGTACACCGCGGCGGTGTGCGAAGTCTGCCGGCGCACGATGTCTTCCAGCGCCAGCAAGGGGCCCCGGCTGCGGTCGCGCGTCCAGTGCGTGAGCATGAAGGTGGGCAGGCCGGCGTCGGTGATGTAGCCCACGTGCGCGCCGCCATCGCCCAGGCTGATCATGGTTTGCGGGTGTTGCAGCAACTGGTGCAGGTGCGAAAAGTTGTTGTAGCTGTAGTTGAAGATCGGAAAGTAGATCAGGCCCGCGCCGCCGTCGGCCATCAACCACTCGTACACCACCTCGAACGGGCTCACGCCACGCGCGCGCGCCACGGCCGCGGCGTGTTCGTCGGGTGCGGGCTCATAGTTCGGCGCCGCGGGGGCTATGCGGTACATCTTGTCAAAGCTGCGCAGCATGAAG
>JAYUHT010000294.1:0-4892 GCA_043766725.1 Burkholderiales bacterium
CGCTCGAGGAAGCGGCGCAAACCCTGCGTGCCAGCCGCATCAAGACCTTCACCACCGTGACGCTGCCGCTCATGAAGCCGGGCCTGGCCAATGCCTTCCTGGTCGGCTTCATCGAAAGCATGGCCGACTTCGGCAACCCCATCGTCGTGGGCGGGCAGTTCGCGGTGCTGTCCACCGACATCTTCTTCGCCATCGTCGGCGCGCAGTACGACCAGGGCCGCGCTGCGTCGCTCGCGCTCATCCTCACCGCCTTTGCGCTGGCGGTGTTCTTCATCCAGCAGCGCGTGCTCGGGCGCACCAGCTACACCACGGTTTCAGGCAAGGGCGATGCCGGCCTGGCCATGCCGCTGCCCACGGCCGTGCGCCGCCTGGCGCGCGGTGTGGCGCTGCCCTGGCTGGCCTTCACCGTGGTGGTGTACTGCTTCGCTTTTGCCGGCGGCTTTGTGCAGACCTGGGGGCGCGACTACACGCCCACGCTGGCGCACTTTCGCACCGCGTTCGATGTGCAGTTTGGCGAACACGGCTGGGTCTTTGCCGGCACGGCGTGGAACTCGCTGTTCACCACCGTCAAGCTCGCGGCCATTGCGGCGCCGCTGTGTTCTGCCCTGGGCTTGTTGATCTCGTGGTTGTTGGCGCGCACCCAATTCCGCGGCCAGTCGGCGTTCGAGTTTGCGGCGCTGCTGGCCTTTGCCATACCTGGCACCGTGCTGGGCGTGAGCTACATCCTGGCCTTCAACGTGCCGCCGTTCGAACTCACCGGCACCGCGCTGATCATCGTGCTGTGCTTCATCTTCCGCAATTTGCCGGTGGGCGTGCGCGCTGGCACGGCCAGCTTCAAGCAGCTCGACAAATCGCTCGACGAAGCCTCCATCATGCTGCGCGCCAGCACCGCTACCACGCTGCGCTGCGTGGTGCTGCCGCTGCTCAAGCCCGCGCTGGTGGCCGCGCTGGTGTACAGCTTCGTGCGCAGCATGACCACGGTGTCCGCCGTCATCTTCCTGGTGACGGCTGAAAACGAGCTGGCCACCACCTACATCATCGGCCGCGTGGGCAATGGCGACTATGGCGTGGCGCTGGCGTACTGCACGGTGCTGATCGTGTTGATGTCCCTGGCCACGGGGTTGATTCAATTCCTGGTGGGTGAACGCAAACTGGGCCGCAGAAAGGCCATGACATGAATCCATTGCAGCAATGCCGGGCGGGCCGAGCGCCGGGCCGTCCCAAGCCGGCCCGAATCCCCTCGGGGGATCGGCCGACGGACTCGTCGGACGAGGGGTAAACAGATGTCCATCGAGTTCAAAAACGTCACCAAGCGCTACGGCGGCGCGTCGTCACCGCTGGTCGTGAAAGGCATCGACCTGCTTGTGCCCAGCGGCACGCTCACCACCATCCTGGGCCCATCGGGTTGCGGCAAGACCACCACCTTGCGCATGATTGCCGGGCTGGATGCGCCCACATCAGGCCAGATCATCATCGACGGCCATGACGTTACCGATCTGGGCCCGGCCGAGCGCAACGTGAGCATGGTGTTCCAGAGCTACGCCTTGTTCCCGCACATGAACGTGCTGGCTAACGTTTCATATGGGCTGAACGTGACCGGCGTGCCGCGCGAGCAGGCGCAACAGCGTGCCCGCGAGACCATGGCCCTGGTGGGGCTGGAAGGCTATGACGAGCGCTTGCCCAGCGAGCTTTCAGGCGGCCAGCAGCAGCGCGTGGCGGTGGCGCGTTCACTCGTGTTGCAGCCTTCGGTGCTGTTGTTTGACGAGCCATTGAGCAACCTCGACGCTCGCCTGCGCCGCAGCATGCGCGAAGAAATCCGCAGCCTGCAGCAGCGCCTGAAACTCACCGTGGCCTATGTGACGCATGACCAGAGCGAAGCGCTGGCGGTGAGCGACCAGATCGTGGTCATGGACGCCGGCCTCGTCGCCCAGGCCGGCACGCCGCAGGCGCTGTACGAGCGCCCGGTGAGCGAATTCGTGGCCGGCTTCATGGGCGAGGCGATGTTGTTTGATGCCCAGGTGCAGGCCGACGGCGAAGTGCGCCTGGGGCCGCTGAGCTTCAGCCCGCGCCACGGCGTGCGCGCCGGTGCCGTGAAGGTGGCGGTGCGGCCCGAGGCGTGGCAACTGCTGCCGGCCGGCGTGCCTGGCCTGGCCGCAACGGTGGCCAAGTGCGCGTACCTGGGCAACGTGCTCGAAGTGACGCTGCACACCGAGCTGGGTGAGATTTTTGTCGTCAGCCCCGACGTGGCGCAACCTTGGGCCGCAGGGCAGGGTGCCACGCTGCGCCTGGCCGGGCACGGGTTGTCTGTCGTGGCGGCTTGAAGCAAACGTTAATCATTCATCATGAACCATCCCCGTTGTGACCAAACCGCCGCCTGGGCCGCCTTGAAGGGCCACTACCAGGCCCATGGCCGCGAGCTTGACTTGCGCGAAGCCTTTGCCCGCGATCCCGGCCGCGTGGCGGCGTTCAGCATCGAGGCGCCCGAAGTCTTTGCCGACTTGTCGAAGAACCTGATCGACACCGCCACGCAGCGCTTCTTGCTTGAGCTGGCCGCCGAGTGCGGCCTGGCGCAGCGGCGCGACGCCATGCTGGCCGGCGCGCCGATCAACACCACCGAAGGCCGCGCCGTGCTGCACACGGCGCTGCGCGCCCCGCCGGGTACCGGGCCGTTTTCGGCCGAGGTGCATGGCGTGCTGAATGCGCTGCTGGCTTACGCTGAAGTCGTGCGCGCCGATGCCGCCATCACTGACGTGGTGAACATCGGCATCGGCGGCTCCGACCTCGGCCCGCAAATGGCCGTGATCGCGCTGCAAGCCTTTGCCCACCCGCGGCTGCGTTTTCATTTCGTGAGCAATGTTGATGGGCATGACATCACGCCGGTGCTCGAACAGCTTGATCCACGCCGCACGCTGTTCATCATCGCCAGCAAGACCTTCACCACGCAGGAAACCATGGCCAATGCGGCGGTGGCGCGGGCCTGGTTCGTGGCCCAGGGCGGCACTGAGGTGGCCCAGCACTTTGTTGGCGTCACCACCAACCTGAGCGCCGCGGCCGGGTTCGGCATCAGCACCACCTTCGGCTTCTGGGACTGGGTGGGTGGGCGCTACTCGATCTGGAGCGCAATCGGCTTACCTCTTGCGTTAGCGTTGGGGGCCGATGGTTTCAGGCAATTCCTGGCCGGCGCGCACGCCATGGATCAACACTTCGCCAGCGCGCCGCTTGAGAAGAACCTGCCCGTGCTGCTGGGTTTGCTCGACGTGTGGTACCGCAACTTCCACGGCTTCAGCAGCCGCAGCGTGGCGCCGTATCACCAGGGCCTGAAGCGCCTGCCGGCTTACCTGCAACAGTTGGAAATGGAAAGCAACGGCAAGTGCGTGGACGCCGGCGGTGCCAGCCTGCCGTTCGGCACCAGCCCGGTGGTCTGGGGCGAGCCCGGCACCAATGGCCAGCACGCCTACTTTCAAATGCTGCACCAGGGCACGGACGTGATCCCGGTTGAATTCATTGCCGTGCGCACGCCCGAGCACCCGCATGCCGGCCTGCACACCAAGCTGCTGGCCAATTGCCTGGCGCAAGCGCAAGCGCTGATGTTGGGCAAAGCGGCTGCTGCGGCGCGCAACGAAAGCGCCCCCACCGCATCGGCCGAAATCGACCGCGACGTGCTGGCCCGCCACCGCGCCTTCCCGGGCAACCGGCCGAGCACCACGCTGGTGCTGGATCGGCTCACGCCGCGTGCGCTGGGTGCCTTGCTGGCGCTGTATGAACACCGCGTCTTCACCAGCGGCGCGTTGTGGGGCATCAACAGTTTCGACCAATGGGGCGTCGAATTGGGCAAGGCCTTGGCCGGTGACTTGTTGCCGCGCCTCGCCAGTGGTGATGTGAGCGGGCTCGATGCGTCCACCGCGGCCTTGCTGCAAAGGGTGCGCGCGTGAGCCCGCCGGGCTGCCCCAAGGGCGAATACCGCAGTGCGCAGCGCGAAGGTGCCTGATGACCAACATCGTTTTCGACCTGGGCGGCGTGCTGCTGCGCTGGCGCCCGCGCGAGGTGATGCGTGCGGCCATGCCGCAGCGCGCTTTGAGCGACGCTGCCGCGGATGAGATGGCTCACGCCATCTTTCAAGGCTTCGGCGGCGATTGGGGCGAGTTCGACCGTGGCACCGTGCAGCCCGCGGAGCTGGTGCAACGCATCGCCCAACGCACTGGCCTGCCCGCAGCCGATGTACAAGGCGTGGTGGATGTGATCCCCGCCGAGCTGGCGCCATTGGCTGACACGGTGGTGTTGCTGGAAGCCTTGGCCGCCAAGGGCCACCCGCTGTACTTTTTGTCGAACATGCCCGCGCCATATGCCGACCACATTCAACGCGAGCACGGCTTCTTCAAGCACTTCAAAGACGGCGTGTTTTCGGGCCGCGTGGGCCATATCAAACCCGAGCCGGGCATCTTCGAATTGGCCACACGTCAATTTGGCGCACCCGCCCAAGAGTGCCTGTTCATTGACGATGTGGCGCACAACATCGACGCCGCGCGCGCGCTGGGCTGGCACGGCCACCACTTTCGCAGCGCGGCCGCCGCCACGCTGGCACTGCGGCAACTGGGCCTGCTATAGGGGATTGGCGGGAACACGCTGCGCCGGCGCCAGGTAGCTGGCCATGGCGCGCGGCGGCACTTGCGCGGCGTAAGTCGCGCCACGCAGGTGCAGCGTGAAGTCAATCGCCTGCTCACTGCGGTTAAGGGCCACCACGGCCAGCGTGCCGTCGGGGTTGATGGCCGCGGTGGCCTCCAGCGCTTGCAAAGTCGCCGCGCACAGTACGCGGCGGGCGCCAGGTTGAATGAAGCGCGCGAAATGGCCGATGCCGTGGTACGAGCTTTGGTGCAGCAGCCGGTCCTGCGCCA